>JBJEBJ010000011.1:0-20517 GCA_051869955.1 Candidatus Cryptobacteroides sp. | reverse complement strand
AGGCCCTCCCTCAAAATCAGGTGGTTAGATCTCTATTAGCTGCAATGTGGGTTAAATAGGCTATATGATTGATGTATAATGATTTATGCTTATTCTTTTATAATGAAAAAGTGAGATTCTTACTTCATTGAATTCATTTTATTTTGTAGAAACAGGTCAATCTTGGAGAAACTTTTAGGAATGCCAAGTTTCTGGCGTATCGTACCGTTGATATTGTAAATGGCTTTTCGGTTAAGGAAGTCAGACAATTCCACGCCATTGAATCCGATACAATATAGACAGCAGCAGCCGATTTCCCATTCGCTCAAATCATGCTTTTTCAGATATTCAAGAAACTCCGGGTGTGACAACATGAAAGTCTTGCTTGTTGAAATCATGAAATCATCCCTGTTTTCTATCAATTTCCCCAATTCTTCATATGCGATTCGGTTGAATGAGTCGGACATTTCAGCAAGGATGAACATATTCAGGACTTTCAGTCTTTTCTCAAGTTGCACGCGGACGTCATTGTCCAGACCTTTTTCGCTTTTTATCCGGCTCAATCTTGATACTTCTTTTTTCAGGGATTCATACATTGTCACAGCTTCCTTCCTCTCCCTCTCAAGACTTTCCCTGTCCTCTTCGTGACGCGCCCTTTCATCCCACAAAGTTCTATAGCTTTTCTTCAGAAGTTTAGTCAGAATATAGACCGCAAGCAAGATGATGACTATAATGAGACACATTATGATGGCCATATATCTCATCATCGTTTCATGCAGACGCGCGTTATAACGTTCTTCGATGTATTTTGTCTCGCTTTTCAATAACGGAACATCTGTTTTGTCGATGAACTCAATATATTTCTTATACGAATCCATGGCTTCTTCACACCGATTCAGATTCTCCTTGATTTGCGCATCTATCCAGTAATAGGCCTCGTTTAGCCGCCCGCCATATCTGACGTGATTATTGAGCGCATCTTGTGCAGAATTGATTTCACCGAGATACAGATGAGCTTCAGCGACCGATATCCATTTTATGAGGGATTCTTCCAAATCTCCGGATGTGTATTCAGACAATATCATGCCGACATCTTCTTTACGTGCAAATACTCCGGTGACCAGTCGGTTCGAATAATACAAACTCTTCTGATGTGGGGTCAATGAATTCCATGACTTCTCCAATACTCCGAGGTAATACCCGGCCATATGGAAATCCTGTTTCATATTGTTCAGGTTCGCCAGGTCATTTATCACGTTATAGTATCTTAGTGAATCATTGTCGGCGAGATAATACTTTGCGGCCGATTCTGCCTGGGTAATGGCATTCTCAAAGTCATAAGAATTCTGGTATAGAACCATTTTAGCTTTATAAAGCCGGCCAACCGCCGCATTGTCCCGGCATCTTGCAACATTATCTTCTGCCTTCACATACCATTCCATAGCAGTCTCGTCATCCTGACGGTTGGAAGCAATCACTCCCATATAATAGCATGATTTCAGCTTTTGGTCCGGACTGCCTTTCCTGCCATAATAACTCACTGCACGCGAAATCAGGGAGTCGTCAGTCACATCAATATAGTTCTTGTCCAAGGCCATTGACATGGACAGGGCAAATGCTGCTTTGTCCTTTTTGCGGACAAGGTCCGAAGTGTTAATGCCTTCCAGGATGGCAAGGGCGCTGTCAGGACGGGATTCCATGAGGGATTCCGCCCGTGTCAGTTCATGCCTCACATCCGGTACTCCGGAGCATGAGACGATGCCCAGGAAGGTGACTGTTATTGCAATACAATACTTCATTTAATCAG
Source organism: Candidatus Cryptobacteroides sp. (assembly GCA_051869955.1). Taxonomy (GTDB): domain Bacteria; phylum Bacteroidota; class Bacteroidia; order Bacteroidales; family UBA932; genus Cryptobacteroides. The sequence goes on along the minus strand of JBJEBJ010000011.1, from coordinate 18,731 downwards.
CAGCTCGGCTGCGGCCTTGGCGGAGGCTGAGGCGAAGTCGTCACCGGAGGAGGCGTAGAGGATGCCGCGGGAGGAATTTATCAGGAGGCCTCCTTTGGCATTTGCACCGTGCCTGATCACTTCTTCGGCGCTTCCGCCCTGTGCCCCGACGCCGGGAACGAGGAAGAAATTGTCCGGACAGAAAGAACGGATTTCGGCGAGTTTGTCAGCCTTTGTCGCACCGACCACGAACATCATGTTTTCCGGCGTGGAAATCTCCATCATTTTCTCCATTACGACCCTGTAGAGCGGCTTGCCGTCCTGGACGGACATCTGGAAGTCGGCCGAGGACTTGTTCGACGAGAGGGCCACGACGATGGCGTATTTGCCGGGATAGCTGAGGAACGGAGTCACTGTCTCGCTTCCCATGTACGGGGAAATGGTCACGGCGTCGAAATCCATCGTCTCAAAGAATGTCCTTGCATACATCTTCGCGGTGTTTCCGATGTCACCCCTCTTGGCGTCTGCGATGAGGAACATGTCAGGATAATTGCTCCTGATGTAGTCCACGGTCGCGTCCAGGGCCCTCATCCCTTCGAGGCCGTAGCTCTCGTAGAAGGCCAGGTTCGGCTTGTAGGCTATGCAGTAAGGTGCGGTGGCATCCACGATGGCCTTGTTGAATTCCACGATAGAGCGTTCCTTGCCGAGGGCCTGTTCCAGAATCGGTTCCGGAAGTTTGTTGAAATCGGTGTCGAGCCCGACGCAGAGCATGCTCTTCTTCTCTTTTATGCGGGCATAAAGCTGATCAGTTGTCATAGTCGAAATATAGATAGGATTCTAAATTACAGATAATCTTCAAAATATAATGTTACCTTGTCCATGAGATGGACCCTGTCCTTGCCGAAGACATTGTGCTCGGCGCACGGATACGGGAAATAGTCCACCTGGACATTGTTCTTGATGCATTCGCGGATGAAACTGAGGCTGTGCTCCCATACCACGGTATTGTCAATCGCACCCTGGCAGATGAGCAGCTTGCCCTTCAGGTCTGTGGCCTTGTTCAGGAGGGATGTTTCCCTGAATCCCTCCGGGTTCGTCCTCTCCGTCTCCATGTAGCGTTCTCCGTACATCACCTCGTACCATTTCCAGTCAATCACCGGACCTCCGGCAACCCCGACCTTGAATGTCTCCGGGTAATTCGTCATCAGCGAGATGGTCATGAATCCGCCGTAGCTCCATCCGTGTACTCCGATGCGGTCCCTGTCCACGTAAGGCAATGCCTTGAGCGCCTCGATTCCGACCATCTGGTCAGCCATCTCGGCCTGTCCGCAGTATTTGTGAATTGCCTTCTCGAACTCCGCACCGCGGTTCTGCGTGCCCCTGTTGTCCTGCACATAGACAATGTACCCGCGCTGGGCCATATACATTTCCCACATCCTCACCTGGCCGAGCCATGCGTCCGTAACCATCTGTGAATGAGGACCTCCATATACGTAGAGAATCACCGGATATTTCTTGGAAGGGTCGAATCCCACAGGTTTGTAGAGCCTGAACCAGTTGTCGTATTTCCCGTCGGCGCTCTTCACCGTTCCGAGGGTCATCTCGCCAGTGGCATATTCTGCAAGCGGATCCGGACAGGACTTTATCTCCTTGGCGACCCTCCCATCCGCAGACCTGAGAGCCGTCTTGCCCGGCACATTGAAGCTGCTCCAGCTGTCCGTGAACCAGGTGCAGGATTCGTTCATGCTCACATTGTGCCAGCCCTCATCCTGTGTCAGCCTGACCGGGACACCAGCTTTTACAGTACCTTTCTTGCTGACTGACACATCGATACGGAAAAGATGGTTCTCTACAGGTGAGACCTCGGCGGACGTGTAGAAAATGCTTTTCCCGTTCTCCGCCACGAACTGGACGTCGGCATCCACTGCAGTGAGCCTGTCCACCCGTCCGGTGGTGTCGCACAGATAAAGATTCCTGTATCCGTCGCGATTGTTGGTGCGGTAAATGAATTTTCCGGTGTTCCCGAACCACTGCAGTTTGTCCAACGGCTCCACGTAACGGTCATCGTCCTCCGTGAGGACAGTTTTCACGAAACTGCCGTCGGAAGCCCTGTACATGTTCAGATGCATGTGTTTCTGAGTCCTGTCAAGGACCTGGATGAACACGAAACGGCTGTCGGGCGACCAGCTTACATTGGTCAAATACTGGTCGTAGCCGAAGTCGTCCGCATCCACATATACGGTGTTGTCCGAGGCCAGGCTGTAAATCCCGACCCTGACATTCTCCGACTCCATCCCGTTCATGGGATATTTGATGGCCTTGAGCGAGCCGGTCCTCGTTGTGATGTCCAAGAGAGGGAAATCGGTCACGAGTTTCTCGTCTTTCCGGTAAAATGCTATTTTCCGGCTGTCAGGAGCCCAGAAAATTCCTCCGTCGATTCCGAATTCGTTCCTGCTCACGCTCTGGCCGTAGGTTATCTCCCTGCTGTCACTGCCTGCGACCGTGTATCTGTGGCTGAGCGAGTCAATGTAATACAGGCTGTTGCCCTCGGTGAAAGCTGCAGCAGCCATGTCCGGGGAGAAAGTCACGTTGGCAGCGCCTTCCGGTACCAATCCGCGTATCGGGTCATAGCGCCTTCCGTCACCCTCGCGGATTTCCCCGGTGGCAACCTCGTAGATGAAAGCCTTGCCCCCGTCCCAGTAAGTGAATACCCCTTCGGAATTCCATACGGTATATGTACGGGCAGGGTAGACGTCTCTCGACAGGATGGCTTCCTCCATCGTAAGGAGCTTTCCTTCAGGATTTTCCTTATGTACGGCATGGACGGTCATCGCCTCTTCCGAAGCCTTGCCCCATGCAGGTGTGGTTGCACTTATGTTCATTGAAATGCAAGCGGACAGAAGCGCCGCCGGCAGGATGTAATTATTGCTCATGTTGTTTTGAATTAATTGACTGACAATATCTTGTCAACCACGTATTTCTGCTGGCCCCTCCAAGGGAGAGCCCCGAGATATTCCTTGTAATGCAGCTCGACATTCTTCCCGCTGCATCTCATCAGCGAGTCAGCAACGCCCTGGTCGGCAACGGAGAATTCGAATACGTAGGATTCCATTGTCACGGTGCCCTTTGCCCCGGTTCCGCGGAGTCCGGACTGGATCAGCCTTCCCTCATAGGTCTTGAAAATGTATCCCTTGTACACTACCTGGTTGAGTTCCCCAGCCTTCACACCCTCTCCGAAAACGAAATAGAACTTGATGAAGATGAATGCCGCAATGCCAATCGCGATCAGTCCGGTCACGGTTGCGATGATTTTTCCTTTGATGGTCATTTTATATTGTCGTTAAGTTCCCATCCCGTGATAGTGGAAACGTAAGGTATCACCGAGTGGGAGAGTTTAAGATGTGCTTTATAGTTCGGATGCCAGCTGGCGCCGAGTTCGCTGTCGTCATCGTGTATCATCTCGGAAATGCCGAGGAAATATACGTTCTTCATCCCGCTCGTGCGGACAGCGTCCCTGACATAGTCGGCAGCGAGGTCGTCACATTTGCTCGAGATGCAGAGGACAGGATGGTCTTCGCCGTAATTGGCCTTGATCTTTCCGAGCAATGTGTGGTAATTTGTCCTGAATGCTCTCAGCGAAGGCTGCCTGCTGCATGAGAAATCATTGGTACACAGATAGATGATGGTGATGGCTGGCGAGAATCCGCTTTCTGCGGCATTCCATTCCGGACCTTCCTTCTCGTCGAATGTCAGCGAATATCTGTCTGGCATGTAGTCGTCTTTCATGTTGTCGTTGTAATTCCTGGCGATTCCCATTCCGGAATGTGCCACGGAATAATAGTCGGCGTCGAAATAACGTGAGAGTATGGCCGCGTAGGTGAGGTTGCTGTTCTCCGTCTCAGGCTTGAACGGGTCGGAGCGCACTCCAGGTTCCGTGCCGTATCCGCATGTATAGGAATCCCCGATGACCTCGAACTGTCTCTGTTTCAGCCCTTCCGCCTGGAGAATCCGGCCTTTGGTGATGAATTCCCCGAAAGTGGTCACACCTTGTTCCCCTTCGGTCCTGCGCTTGATGATCACCTCGTGTACCCTGGCCGATGCCCCTTTGCCGGACGAGATTCCGTCCATTCCGGCGTCCACCAGCACGTAAAGTGAATCTTTTCCGGAAATGCCTATGACCCTGTCAGCTCCCGGGTCGGCAGGCCGGTCCACCCAGATGTCATAATAGTTTTTCTTCGTGTCGGATGCCCTTAAGGCGAGATAGGTGCCTTCGAATCGAATTTTAGCATAAACTCCTGTCCAGCTGAAAGATACGTTATTTCCATCCTTCAGTGTGCGCCCAACATAAGTAATCCTCGAGTCGGAAGCCGGGGTCACCGTCTCCGGAATCTCCTTTGCAACGAGTGTGCAGCAGAATATTGCAGCGGCCGCTGCGGCAACGAGCCTGTTAATTGTATTCATTTCCGAAATCTTTTATTTCCAATACTCATAGAACAATGCGATGCTTTCCATTCCGGCCTCGAACTGCCTGATGAGATAGCTTTCGTTAGGGGAGTGGATGGTGTCCCTCTCGAGACCGAAGCCCATCAGGAGAGGGTCGGCTCCGAGGATGTTCCTCATCTCGGCCAGTACGCAGATGCTTCCGCCGCCCCTGCTCGGTACGGGTTCGATTCCGTAAACCTCTGTCATTGCTGCAGATGCGGCCTTGTATGCGGATGAGGTGATAGGGATGAGGAATCCGTTGCCTGCGTCCATGCGCTCAATGTTCACGGTCACGTATGGAGGTGCGATGGCCTTGAGATGTTCTTCCGCAAGTGCAATGATCCTGTCCGCTTTCTGGTTCGGGACAATGCGCATCGATATCTTGGCATGGGCCTCGGAAGGCAGCACGGTCTTGCTTCCTGCTCCGGTATATCCGCCCCAGATGCCGCAAACGTCGAGGCAAGGCCTGATTGCGGTCCTTTCGATCGTGGTGAATCCCTTCTCGCCTTTCAGTTCCCTGACTCCTATAGACTCCTTGTATTCCTCAAGGTCGAAAGGAGCCCTTGCGAGTTCTGCCCTGTCCGCTTCGGATACTTCCACCACGCCGTCGTAGAATCCAGGTATCGTGACACGTCCGTCCTTGTCAATCAATGAGGAAATCATGTCGCAGAGGGTGTTTATCGGATTGGCCACGGCTCCGCCGTAATGTCCCGAATGCAGGTCCTTGTCCGGGCCTTTGACGTCGAGCTGGAGATAAGTCACGCCCCTCATGCCGCAGTTGATGGAAGGCACCTTGTCGGAAATCATCGTGGTGTCCGATACGAGAATCACGTCGCAGGCGAGCATTTCCTTGTGCCCTGCGACCCATCCTGCAAGATGTTTGCTGCCGATTTCCTCCTCGCCTTCGAACACGAATTTCACGTTATGGGCAAGTTTTCCGGTGCGGACGAGGTATTCAAATGCCTTTATGTGCATGAAACTCTGGCCCTTGTCGTCATTTGCCCCTCGTCCCCAGATGGCGCCGTCGTGAATCACCGGCTCGAACGGGTCTGAGTTCCATTTCTCAAGAGGCTCCGCCGGCTGGACGTCATAATGACCGTAAACCAGGACGGTTTTCAGTGACGGGTCCAGTATCTTCTGGCCGAATACCACAGGGTTTCCGTCGGTAGGATATACTCCGGCTTCGTCGCATCCGGCCTCCCGGAGCAGTTCCGCCATCCGATTCGCGCATGCGAGCATGTCGGGATGATGTTCTTTCTGTGCGCTGACAGATGGGATTCTGAGGAGCGAAAACAGTTCTTCGTAGAATCTTTCCCTGTTCTGCCCGATGTATTGCCGGATTCCGGCGAGATTGTTCTGTTCCATAATCGTAGTCGTTAATAACTCTGCAAGTTACTAATTTTTCCCGACATCGCGGCAAATTAAGGCGCATTTCTTGCTTACTTGGGAGAATTATACTCAAAAATAAGTTTTGAATGTTCTAAAAGTCGTTTCCCGACGAAAAATCGGATTATTTGACTTATTTTTGCATTCCTTTTAGACGATTGACGATTATGACGGAAAACATTTATCCTATAAAGGACATCATGGAATCCCGCTCCGACAAGGAGTCTCTTCTCGGTCAGAGAGGTATTACTATCTGGTTTACAGGACTTTCCGGTTCAGGTAAGAGCACGGTGGCGATTGCCCTCGAATCTCTCCTTTCATCCAAGGGATTTCTCTGCCGCATTCTCGACGGTGACAATATCCGCGCGGGACTGAATTCCAATCTCGGATTCTCCGAGGCTGACAGGAACGAGAACATCCGCAGGATTGCCGAGGTCTGCAAGTTGTTCACAGAGACCGGAATCATCACGATTGCCGCCTTCGTGTCACCTACCAACGACCTCAGACGGATGGCCCGCGACATCGTGGGAGAGGAGGATTTCGTGGAGGTCTATATGTCCACTCCATTGGCAGAATGTGAGAGGCGTGACGTGAAAGGTCTGTATGCCCGTGCAAGAAGGGGAGAGGTTAAGAATTTCACCGGTATTTCGGCACCGTTCGACATCCCGGAGCATCCGACTCTCAGCATCGACACCACCGATTCGAGGCCGGAGGAATGTGCCCAGCTGATATTCAATCAAATAGCGGAGCGTATTTCGCTCCCTTCCAAAGAATCCGGTTATGAAGAGAACTATATTTGACATCATTTCATCCGGATTGGCTGTTGTGGCGGTTCTGGCCGGCATTCTCATCCCTGTCGAGGTTTCCGCCCAGGTGGAGCCGATTCCGTACGGTGATATGGAGCATTGGCTTGTACGGCAGGTGGATGAGTCCGGCATCATCGGAGGCAAGACCAAATATGTCTATGATGTCGCTCCGGGAGATACTCTGAAAGACAATACCCCTTTTGTGCCGGACCTCTCGGTGTCACCTTGGGGCAATTCCAGCGTGCTCGCCGTGGTAAAGGGAATAACCAAGAGCAGTACGACTGTCTTCCCTGAATATCACGGAGACGGACTCGCTGCCCGTATGGAGACCAGGATCGAGAGAGTGAAGGTGATGGGCCTTATCAATATTTCCGTGCTTGCCACCGGTACTATGTTCCTCGGCCAGATTGTTGAGCCCGTGAGGGATACCAAGGACCCGATGGCCAAACTTCTTATGGGCATTGAGTTCAACAGGAGACCGAAGTCGCTGATCTACGACTACAAGTTCCAGCAGGGACAGAACGGAGGACAGCGCGTCAGGGTGCCTGGTTTCGGCCGTACACAGGAGATTGAGGGAATAAACTGCGGCGAGGTGTGCCTGATTCTCCAGCAGAGATGGGAGGATGCCGAAGGCAATGTCTATGCGAAGAGAGTAGCTACTGCCTGGCCGAGATACACCGAGAGCACCAAGGGCTGGATCAACGGCAATGAGATAGAGATTCATTACGGGGACATTACGGGGACATCGTATTATCAGCCTTACATGGCCCTGCAGGACAATCCGGATGAGGGCTATTATTGCCGCAACAGCAAGGGGAAAGTGGTTCCGATCAGGGAGACAGGATGGGCTTCTCCGGATGCCGTGCCGACTCATATCATATTGAGGCTTTCTTCCGGACACGGAGGTGCCTACGTAGGCTGTCCCGGGGCAATGCTGCATGTTGACAATATAAAACTGAGATATTAGGGAATAAATGGGACTTTTCAGATTTGACAATCTTCCGGTGAACACGCTCGTCGGAGCAGACAGGAAAACCTTCCGCAAGGTCGTTGAAGGCAAGGAGATAGACAAGGAGTTCAAACTCAAGTTCCGCACGACGAAGTGCATTCAGTGGATACTTGACTGGTTCTATTGTATCAATGAGCGGAAATACAGGAAGACAATGCCTCTTCAGGACGTCGAGGACCCGGTGTTCATCATCGGCCATTGGCGCAGCGGTACCACGTTCGTGCACAATGTTATTTCCAAGGACCCGAAGTTCGGCTATTGCACTACATATCAGACGGTTTTCCCTCATCTGATGCTTTGGGGAAGGAGCTTCTTCAGATGGTGCATGAAGGTCGTTATGCCGTCTTCCAGGCCGACTGATTCTCTGGAGTTGAATCCGGACCAGCCTCAGGAGGAGGAATTCGCAATTGCCAATATGTCACCGGTGTCATATTACCATTTCTGGTGTTTCCCTCGCCATATTGCCGAATACAGACGTAAATATCTCGTGATGAAGGATTTGGGTGAAGATGAAATGGAAGAGTACAAGAGGACCCAGAAGAAGATGATCGACCTGGCCCTGATGGTCAGCGGGAAGAAGCAGTTCCTCAGCAAGAATCCGCCTCATACCGGCAGGGTGAAGGAACTTCTGGAATTGTATCCCAATGCGAAATTCGTGTATTTGGTGAGGAATCCGTACACAGTCTATAAGTCCACCATGAGTTTCATCGGTAATACTCTCAAGACGACGCAGCTTCAGCATATCTCCCGAGAGGAACTCGAAAAAGAGGTCCTTGAGACTTACACCGAACTTTTCGACAAGTACGAGGCCGACAAGGGGCTTATTCCTGAAGGACACCTCATCGAGGTAAGGTTTGAGGATTTCGAGAAGGATCCTGTGGCGATGGCGGAGAAGATATACAAGGCACTGGACCTCGGGGATTTCGAGTCCGTAAGGCCTCTGATGGCTGAGTATGCAGGCCAGAAGAAAGGATTCAAGAAGAATACATACCAGTATGACGAACATACCGTCTCGGCCGTGAATGCCCATTGGAGCAAGGCGGTGGAGAAATGGGGCTACAGTATATGACGGAACTTTCGAGAATAACGGCGATTTTTTGCATGATGATGCTCCCGGCACTGAGATGTGCAGGGGGCGTTCCGTCTATGTCCGCGGCAGATTCTGTCATGGCGGCGTCTCCTGACAGTTCGTCTTTCCATTTCAAGTCGGAGCTCAGGCAGCAGCGCCGCGACTCGATCCGGGCTAACAAGAAAGTCTGGATATCCGTGCTCGGAGGTCCTTCATACACGCCTGAGGCATCTCTCGGAGTGGGAGGAGCAATGCTTGCGTCATTCAAGATGAACCGTGCCGATACGGTTTCCCATCGTTCTTTCGTCCCGGTCGGGTTCAATATCTCGCTGAACGGGACCATAGTTGTAGCCGGTTCCGGCACATTGTACATGAAGGAGAACCATTTCAGGGTCTATCTGAAATACGAGTTCCGCAACGAGCCTGCCCACTATTACGGCAAGGGCTACAACAGTATTGAATCCGTACACAGGTCCGACACCACGACGAGGTTCAAGAAGACATCTTTCCTCGTGTTCCCGAGAGTGGTATGGGAGTTGAAGCCGGGATTCTTCCTCGGACCGATAGCAGAGATAAGCTATGCCTCGTCCAGGGACATCAACCCGGTCATGGCAGCCGACCCGTATTTCAATGCGTTCAAGCCCAAGTATCTGAATGTCGGCCTGGGCGGAATCATCCAGTATGACACCCGGGACGATATCTCCACACCTACTAAGGGAATGCTTGTCAGCGGGACCGGCAAGGTGTTCAGCCATATTCTCGGCAGCCGCTATGACTATCAGATGGTTGATCTGGAATACCGCCAGTTCGCGAAGGTTTTCAGGCCGCGTAGCGTGCTTGCCTGGACTGCCCGTACACAGATTGGCTTCGGGGACGTGCCTTTCACTGAACTGCCGATGTTCGGTACTCCCAATGACCTGAGGGGCTATTATTGGGGCCAATACAGGGACAAGTCGATGGCTTATGCCATTGCCGAATACCGTCACATGTTCGGCTCGGAGGAGGCCTACAGGCTCGGCCGCTTCTATTCCAAGCTGGGATTCGTGGTCTGGGGCGGGGCCGGGACCATCGGTGACACGCCTGCGGACTGGACCAAATGGAAGTTCAATTATGGGGCCGGAATCCGCATCCAGGTACAGCCTCACAAGAATTTCCGGTTCGACGTGGGCAAGGCGCCCGGCACCAAGGGCCTGCTCTTCTACATGAACATGACCGAGGCGTTCTGATATATTAGGCAGTACGGTGCAACGTTCATGTGTTATTCTGCATCTATAGGAAGGAAATATTATTATCCTGTGAAATAACGCAGATACATGAACAAGACAGTCCTGACTATCATCATTTTCCTTACTGCCTGCGCAATGGCGCACGCACAGCAGGAATCCCGACACGCTATAGAAATCACCACCGGCTATCGCTCAATGGTCACTGACATGGCTTTCCCGTCCCATGACGAAGTGGCGGAGGATTTGAAGTCAACCAAGGAGCATGCCCCACTGCCGGTATTGTGCGTGGGATGGACTCATGGATGGAGAAGAAGATGGGAAATGTCCCTGATGGCCTCTGCTACAATGCTCTGGTATGACCTGGAGAGGTATCCGATGGTGCAAACTCCCGATGGCAACTATGAAGTCAATAGGGAGGGCAGGACTTACATGAAACGCGAATATTGTGTTGCCCCCGCCATCTCCGTTGATTTTAGGTACAAGTGCTTGACAGGAGGAATGTCGAAATGTATTCCGGCATCGGACTGGGCGTTTCTTTGGTATTCCCCGTGCCTCATCTTTATTTTGCACCGATAGGAATCAAGGCCGGAGGCGGCAGGGTATATAGTATCGCCGAATTGAATTTTTCCCCGCACGATACCGGTGGCATGTTGGGAATCGGTGTCAGGCTCGGCAACGGAAAGCAGAGCCAGGCTGAATGGCGGAGACGCCAGGCCGTCATCCAATGAAATATCTCATGAACGAGGTCTGAGGAATGTCCTTGTCGGATACCGGTATGAAATAATGCAGGAACTGCAGCAGCCTGTGAGCCTCGCTGTATTCCGGACAATTCTTCGGCACTGTCCTCAGGATGCTCTCCGCATGGTTGCGCAGCACGGCGAATTCGATGAGGTAGGCTGAATTGAACAATACATCGGCTTCTTCCTGATAAGGATATATCCATTTCACTTCGGCCCTGCGGACATTCGGCCAGTTGGAAATTGTCTCCCTTGCGGAAAATGCCCCCTTGTTGTAATCCCTCACGATCCGGCGCAGGAGACGGTTGTCGCTGGTAGGGATGCAGTTATGGTCATCCAGGGAGATGCTCGTGATGGTGTTGATGAAAATCTTGAACTTTTCCGACGCTTCCACCTTGTCTGTCAGTTTCGGGTTCAATGCGTGTATTCCTTCGATGAGCAATATCGAGCCCGGTTCGAGCCTGAGCCTGCGGCCGTTGTACTCCCTTATCCCGGTAACGAAATTGTATTCAGGTACTTCCACTTCTTCTCCGGCGAGAAGCCTGAGGACATCTTTCTGGAGCATGTCGTGGTCCACGGTATCGAAATTGTCGAAGTCGAACGACCCGTCCGGAAGTCTCGGGGTGTCGAGCCTGTTCACGAAATAGTCGTCGGTCGAGAATGATATGGGTTTCAGCCCACAGGCCATCAGCTGCACGCTCAGACGTTTGCAGAACGTGCTTTTCCCGCTGCTCGTAGGGCCTGTAATGAGCACTATCCTCGCCGGGCTGTCGGAACGGTATCTCCTGTCTATCTCCTCGGCAATCTGCACGATTTTCTTCTCCTGGAGAGCCTCGGCTATCTGGATGAGATCCCCGGCTTTTCCTCCGCCGCAGGCCTTGTTGACGTCACCGACATTGTCCAGACCCATTATCCTGTTCCATCTCAATGTCTCCTCGAACACCCCGAATGTCTTGGGCTGCTCCTTGAACGGGGCAAGTTCCATGGGATGGTGCCTGTCCGGCACCCTGAGCAGAAGGCCTTCGTGGAAGCTGCAGATGTCCCATACCTGGAGATATCCCGAGCTCGGCACCAGTACGTCGTAATAATAGTCTGCCGTGTCACCGAGGGTATAATAGTTTATATAGACCTCGCCGCAGGTCTCGAGGAGTTTCACCTTGTCATCCATCCCGAGGTCCCGGAACAGCCCGATTGCCTCCGGCATCTGGACGTCGTGGCGCCTGAACTGGATGTCCTTGTCCACTATGCTGCGCATCCTTTCCCTTATCCTGTCGATGTCGGAGTTGGAGAGAATAGTCCCGTCTCCCTTGTCGATGCGGCAGTAGTAGCCTTTGGATATCGGCCTGCGCATCACTATTTTGCATCCCGGGAAGATGTCACGTGCCGCCTTGTAGAGGAGGAAGCAGAGTGACCTGCAATACACGTTGCGCCCGCTGTATGAGCGGTAGTCGAGGAATTCGACGTCCCTGTTGTTGAAGACCCTGAACTTGAGCCCTTCGGAGACATTGTTCACTTTCGCGGAAATGATCCTGTACGGCTTCTCGAAATCAAATTCATCTACCATTTCGAGCAGGGTGGTCCCTTCCTGGAATTCCTTGAAGGTGCCCGTGTTTTTGCAGTATATACGTAACATGAGGCGATTGTGGTTGGATATTTCCGCAAAATTAGGAAAAAAACAAAACACTTTCTACCTTTACGGAAATTTTCAAACTTTATGAGCCAATTACACCTTATCGACCATCCGATGATCCAGCACAAGCTGACCATCATGAGAAAAAAGGAAACAGGTTCCAAGGACTTCAGGATCCTGCTCAGGGAAATTTCCCTTCTTATGGGTTATGAAATCACACGTGATTTGCCTCTCTCAGATGTGGAGATCGAGACTCCTATCTGCAAGATGACGGCGAAGAAGGTTTCCGGAAGGAAGCTCGCCATCGTGCCTATTCTCCGCGCCGGACTCGGAATGGTGGAGGGACTCCAGACTCTGGTCCCGGTGGCCAAGGTCGGTCATATAGGACTGTACCGCGACGAGGAGACTCACAATCCTGTAGTCTATTATTGCAAGCTCCCTGAAGACATCAGCCAGAGGCTTGTGATAGTCACGGACCCGATGCTTGCGACCGGCGGAAGTTCATGCGACGCCCTTTCGATGCTGAAGGAACGCGGATGCAACAATATCCGCCTGATGTGCCTCGTGGCTGCACCTGAAGGCATTGCCAGGGTGCAGAGGGAGCATCCTGACGTGGACATCTATGTCGCTGCCGTGGACGAGTGCCTGAACAAGGACGCCTACATAGTCCCGGGACTCGGCGATGCCGGAGACAGGATTTTCGGTACGAAATAAATCCAGGCCACGGGTCATTGCGCCTGTGCACGGCTGCGGCTGAAATTCACCAGGATGACACCGGTGAAAACCGCAGCTGCCGCAATGATTTTCTGCCAGGAGAGGGTGTCCATCCCGATGCAGATGCTTATGGCAATGGCCATTACCGGCTGGACATATGAATAGAGGCTCACGAGTGTGGGCCTTATCTTTTTCTGCCCGAGCGGAATCAGGAAATAGGATATGAACGTCGCTCCGATAATCAGGAAGGCGAGATCGAACGCGAGGCCCGGGGTGAATGCCGAGAAATCCGTTCCTGCGAGTTCCCTTGCTGACAGCGGCAGGGCCATCAGGGTGGAGAACAGGAATATCCATTTCATGAATGTCACCACGGAATACTTGCTTATCACAGGCTTGAAGAGACCGAGGTAGAGCGAAAAGCACAGGCTGTTGACAATCATCAGCAGGATGCCCCTGAGATTGGTGTTCACGGCCCCTCCTCCGGTTCCGGTGCTGTTCAGTATGAGATACAATATCCCGGCGAAGCTGATGGCCACGCCTCCGGCCTTCTTGAATGTGATCGGCTCCTTGATGGCGAATGCTGCGATGAACATCGTGTATATCGGGGACATCGAGCTGACTATGGAGCAGTCCATCGGGGTGATGTCCGGAATGGCCATCAGGAATGATATCTGGGTGAGGAAGAATCCGAGCACCGAGGCGGCGAATATCTTCGGATAATCCCTTCTCTCCACCTTCTCCTTCTTCGTGAAGGCCGAAATCAGCCAGAAAATGGAGCCTGCCCCTACGGACCTGAGGCAGAACAGGGCAACCGGGGATATGAGGTGGCTGCCCGTAAGATCCTTGCAGGTGATGATGTTGACGCCGAAGATGGCGTATGCCGTGAAGCAGGCCAGATGTCCTATGATATTGTCTTTGTTCATTTTACCAGCATCTTGCCGAGCCGTTTCCTGACCGGTATTTCAATGAATTTCATGCACATCCATGCGAAGAGCACCACCCAGGCAAAGAGGCAGAGCACCACGGGCCATGTGCCGGCGAAGGTATGGACTCCGGTCTTGATCATCCATGAGTAGAAGAGATACATGAAAGGATAATGTATCATGTACAGAGGATAGGATATGTCCCCGAGGAAGCGGCAGGCCTTGCTCGAGAAAGTGTCTGTCAATGAACCGGATGCCCCTGCCATTACGATTGCCGGGAAAACCAGGGCGATGCAGGCAATCTCGAAAATGCCGTTGAGGGAGACTGTGCCAGTGCAGCATTTTCCTCCGATTAACGGAACGAGGAAGAGGATGAGCAGGGCAGCCGAGCAGAGCCAGAATGCGCCTCTGATTTTCCTCGGACGGAATGTGCGGGCAAGAAGCATTCCCATCGAGAACGGGAAGAGCATCCTGAGCAAACCGCCTGTGAAATTGACGCAGTCGAGAGTCCAGCCCACCCCTATGCTTCCGTAACCTGACACGTCGAGTACGGCGAATGCCCCGAGCCCGATTCCGAGTGCCGCCGTGACGACAGCGAGGGCTTTGGTCGGGAGTCTGCGAATGATGAATGCATAGAGGATATTGCCTATATATTCGAAGAACAGGGACCATGCAGGACCGTCCAGGGGGAACATTTCCCCGTTGCCCCTGACCTCACGCGGAGCTCCCGGTACCGCCGGAATCATGAACATTGCGGCGAGCAAGGCCAGCATTACCATCGAAGTGGCAGTGTGGGTTCCGTCCCATTGTTCAGAACCCTGGAGGAGGAAAGTGACGGCTCCCGTGACAGCCCCGATGATGACCATCGGATGAAGCCTGATGATTCGCCTGAGGAAGAAACTCTTTAGTGTCAGCTTGCCCGGAACGGCATCATTGTCCTTCGGCTTCCGGCAGGCCCATCGGCCGTCGTATGCGTATGAAATCACGAATCCGGAGAGGATGAAGAAGAAGTCCACGGCGAGATATCCGTGGTTGATTCCCTTTATTATTGCCTCGCCGCCTGCGAAGGCAAATCCTTCGAATACGTGATACCATACTACCGCGAGGGCTGCTACACCCCTGAGCCCGTCAAGAATCTCGTAGTGGGGCTTGGTGTCGGCAAAAGATGCGTTCTGAGTGATTGTTCCCATAGTCTTCCGTGGTTGAAAATTCCGCCGGCAAAGATACGAAATTTATTTGCAGGAACAGGGCCGAAATTCTAACTTTGCGGCCGTAAAACTTAATAACGATGAAACAGGGCTTTGACAACGAGAAATATCTCAGGATCCAGTCGGAACAGATCAAGAAACGAATCGCGCAGTTCGGCGACAAACTCTACATGGAGTTCGGCGGGAAGTTGTTCGATGACAATCATGCGGCGCGTGTGCTCCCGGGCTTTCTGCCGGACAGCAAGTTGAGGATGCTCATGCAGCTGAGCGATTGTGCGGAAATCGTGCAGGTGATCAGTGCGCTCGATATCGAGAAGAACAAGGTGCGCGGCGACCTCGGGATTACATACGACGAGGATATCCTGAGGCTCCGTGCCGAGTTCGAGAACGTGGGGCTTATGGTCGGCGCCGTGGTTATTACGCATTACAACGGCCAGGCCAGCGCTTCCGCATTCCGTGAGAGGCTCGAGCGTCTCGGAATCAAGGTCTGCTATCATTATACCATCGAGGATTATCCGAACAATGTGGCTCTCATCGATTCAGACGAAGGTTTCGGGCGCAATGACTATGTGGAGACATCAAGGCCTCTCGTGGTGGTCACAGCCCCTGGTCCCGGCAGCGGAAAGATGGCTGTCTGCCTGAGCCAGCTGTATCAGGAGCATAAGAGGGGAGTGAAGGCCGGATATGCAAAATTCGAGACGTTCCCGGTTTGGAATCTGCCGCTCAAGCATCCTGTGAATATCGCATACGAGGCTGCGACGGCCGACCTGAACGACGTGAACATGATTGACCCGTTCCATCTCGAAGCCTACGGCAAGATTGCCGTGAACTACAACCGCGATATTGAAATTTTCCCTGTGCTGAATGCCCTGTTTGAAGGTATTTACGGGGAGAATCCGTACAAGTCACCGACCGACATGGGAGTGAACATGGTCGGATTCTGCATGAGCGACGAGGACGTGTGCTGCAATGCCGCCCGCGACGAAATCATAAGGCGTTATTACAATGCCCTCGACACCCTTGCGGACACGGGATGCAATGAAAATGAGGTCAACAAGATACGTCTCATCCTGCAGCAGGCCAAGCTGACCACTGCCTACCGCCGCACGACGGTTGCCGCAAGGGAGAGGAAGGAACTTTCCGGGGAGGCATCGTCGGCAATCGAACTGCAGGACGGAACCATCATTACCGCCAATACCAGTCCGCTTCTCGGACCGAGCGCGGCCCTGCTGCTGAACGCCACGAAGCATCTCGCCGGAATTGACCATGCTGTCAAGCTGATACCTGAGACCATGATTGAGCCAATCCAGAAGATGAAGGTCTCTTTCCTGCACGGACACAATCCACGCCTGCATACTGACGAGGTATTGGTGGCACTCGCGATGTTGAGCGTCAGTGACGAGAATTGCAGGAGGGCACTGGAACAGCTCCCCAAGCTGGACGGATGCCAGGTGCATTCCACCGTGATGCTCAGTGAGGTGGACAGGAAGATTTTCCGCAAGCTCGGGGTCGGGCTTACCTGCGACCCTGTTAAGAAAGACTGAATACATAATAACCCCTGCATATCATGAGAATCATAGCGTCATTTATACTCACAATCCTCTGTACGACGGCCTGGTCCCAGAATGGACAGAGTCTCGGAAAGGATTGGTTTTCAGAAAATTATACCAAACGGGAAGTGATGATTCCGATGAGGGACGGAGTGAGGCTCTATACAGCCGTGTATGAGCCGGCCGGCGTTTCCCGGAAGGCCCCTGTGATGCTCATCCGGACTCCGTATTCGCTCAAGCCGTACGGAATAACTCCGGGCAGTTCCGAAGGTGAGAATGTGCGGCTTCCTTACGGGACCGGTCTCGGAAGCGATGTCATGAACTATGTTGCTGACGGGTATGTGATTGTGTACCAGAATGTCAGGGGACGTTATCTGAGCGAGGGGGATTTCGAGAACATTCGTCCTTTGCTCTGCGGAGAGGAAGGCGGTGCCGTGGTGAAGAAAGATGCCTCAGGCAATGTGGTTGCGGATGATGCCACCGATGTCTATGATACTGTGGAATGGATTCTCGCCAATACGGAAACCAACGGCAATGTGGGCGTGAAGGGAGTCTCCTATCCGGGATTCTATGCGACATTGGCCATATTGTCGCGTCATCCTGCTATCAAGGCGGTGTCTCCGCAGGCTCCTGTGACGGACTGGTTCATGGGCGACGACGCTCACCACAACGGGGCATTGTGCCTGACCGACTCCTACCGTTTCGGTTCGTCGATGTACAGGGAGGACCGCAAAGGACCGTCTGCGAAAGGCCTTCCGGCCCTGTTCAAGAGCGATGAAGACATTTATGAATATTTCCGCGGCCGTCCGATAAAGGAGTTGTCTGCATTCTTCGGGGACAGTCTTGCCTTCTGGAACCGGATGATGGAACATCCTGATTATGACGGGTTCTGGATAAGCAGGGACCCTTCACTGCATCTTTCCGGCGTGCGTCCAGCTGTGATGGTGACAGGAGGATTCTACGATGCCGAGGATTGTTACGGGGCGTTCCGGACTTATGAGATGATAAGGAAACTTTCGCCTGAAACTGATCTGTATCTTGCCGCCGGCCCGTGGTATCACGGTGG
This sequence comes from Candidatus Cryptobacteroides sp., assembly GCA_051869955.1. Taxonomy (GTDB): domain Bacteria; phylum Bacteroidota; class Bacteroidia; order Bacteroidales; family UBA932; genus Cryptobacteroides. The sequence continues at coordinate 946 of JBJEBJ010000011.1, read as the reverse complement.
CTGGAACAGCAGGACGGCTGACCATATAGCCGATGCATGGTTCGGGGAGGCGTCCGGGGCCTGGTATCAGGACAATGTGGAATATCCGTTCTTCAGGCATTATCTCGAGGGTACGTGTGATGCGCCGGCGAGAGTGAACGTGCTGCCTTCCGGGGAGACTTGCCCGGGGCTGATGGACGGGGTCCCGTCTGACGGCATGTGGAAGACATATTCAGAGTGGCCTCCGGAAAATGCAGTGTACAGGGCAGTCAGATTGACTCCGGACGAATCATTGGACTGCAGCGAAATTATTTTCGGACAGGAGCCTCGCAAGATGAAAGGCAGCCGAAGCTATGTCTCGGACCCGTCATGCCCTGTTCCTTACATGGATATCAAATCGAGTTCCCGTGACAGGAATTATATGGCAGCGGACCAGAGTTACGCCTGTGCCAGGGAGGATGTGTTGTCATATTGTGGTCCGGTCCTGACTGATACCGTCCATGTGGCCGGAAAGATAGTATTCTCGGGTGAGATATGCCTGTCTTCCGCTTACGGACGCGACCTGGACGGGGATATCGTGGTCAAGCTGATAGATGTGCGTCCTGACGGGTACAGGATGCTTGTCAGGGGAGATGTGATGCCTCTGCGTTACAGGAACGGTTTCGGCTCTCCCGAACCTGTGAGGAACGGGAAATTTGTAAGCGTGAGCTTTGAGATGCCGGACGTGGACCATTATTTCATGCCGGGTCACAGCCTGATGGTGCAGGTCCAGGGCAGCTGGTTCCCCCTGATTGCCATGAACCCGCAGACTTACGTCACGAACCAGCATGAAGCCGCTTCCGGGGACTACCGGCCTGTCACCGTCACCGTCCGCGCCGGACGCTCTGCCGTACTTCTGCCGGTATGTAAATAGATTTTCATACGTAAATAAATTCGTTATAATGTGCCTATAAATAGGCGTTTAACA
>JBJEBJ010000010.1:0-74822 GCA_051869955.1 Candidatus Cryptobacteroides sp. | reverse complement strand
ATGTATAACTTTACACCTGATGGTGCTGTTGCACTGTCAAATTGAATTCGGCACACATAATATGAAACCGAACATGAAACTTCATTCATTTGCATTGGCGGTCTCCGCCTTGATCCTGTCTGCAATGCAGCCGGCGGATGCCAAGATAAGGCTGCCGCAGATTCTCAGTGACAATATGGTGCTCCAGCAACAGTCCGATGTCAATTTATGGGGCTGGGGGGAAGGACGTGTGAAAGTGACAGTCTCCTGGTCGAAGGCTGTATATACGGCTGAATGCGGAAGCGACGGGGCGTGGAAACTCTCCGTCCCTACTCCGGTGGCAGGCTACGAGCCGCAGACCGTCACCATTTCAGACAAGGACGGAAAGGTCACTCTCGGCAATATTCTCATAGGTGAGGTATGGCTCTGCGGAGGCCAGTCCAATATGGAGATGCCTCTTGACGGTTTCTGGCTCTGCCCGGTGGAAGGCTCTGCCGAGGAAATCGCCCTTTCCGGACAATGGAAGGACAAGATACGCCAGGTCAAGATTCCAAAGACCGGAAGCCTTGAAGTACAGGACACGGTGGAGGGCAGATGGGTTGTTCCTGCTCCTGAGACCGCGAGATGGATTTCCGCAGCCGGATGGTTTTTCGCCAAGATGCTGAATTCCGTTCTCGACGTGCCTGTAGGCCTTCTGGAATGCAACTGGGGAGGTTCCGCCGTGGAGAGCTGGATGCCTGAGGAGATTGTCCGCGAATATCCTGTGGAAACCCTGCCACTTGGCGAACTCCACCGCAAGGATCCGGGCGGATGGTGGAACTGCTGCTCATCATACGTGATGTACAACGGCATGCTCCATCCGGTTCACAATTATACCCTCAAAGGCTTCCTGTGGTATCAGGGCGAGACCAATGCCGGTCTGTACCAGTATTATGCTGACCGCCTTGCCAGGATGGTAGAAATTTGGAGGGAGCTCTGGGGACAGGGCCAGCTTCCGTTCTATGAGGTAGAACTCGCTCCTTGGAAATACAGCGGGGACGGTACTCTCGGGGCCCGTCAGAGAGAGGCCCAGAGGAAGGCTGCCGGCATGATTCCGAACAGCGGAATCGTATGCACCAACGACCTTGTCTATGCCCATGAGTATGACCAGATACATCCTTGCCGGAAAAAAGAAGTCGGCTACCGTCTCGCTTACCAGGCTCTCAACAAGACCTATGGCCGTGAGGGAATTGTTTGTGACGGACCTGTTTACAGGGATATGGAAATCAACGGGAAGGAGGTCACTGTCCGTTTCGACGGGGCAGACAACGGATTCAGCCCGTGGCACGGGATTGAGGGCTTCGAGGTGGCAGGGGAGGACAAGGTCTTCCACCCGGCCGAGGCCAAACTGGGACCGGGACGTACGATGATCGTGTGGAGTGGCGATGTACCTCATCCGGTAGCTGTACGTTATTGTTTCAGGGATTTCCAGCCCGGCAATCTGACTGGACGCTGCAATCTTCCTGTGGCACCTTTCCGTACTGACAACTGGGAGGATTGAGATAAATTGTTTATTTTTGCAGGTTGTAAAATAACGATAATATGAGACTGCCTGCAGAATGGGAGAAACAGAGTGGAGTCCAGCTCACGTGGCCGGACGCGACCACTCCTTGGTACGAACTGGAGAAAGTCCAGGAATGTTATGCGAAAATCGCCGCCGCTGTCCTCGGACATGAGGCTCTGATGATAGTCACTTCATCCGTGGAAGATGCGCGCGAGCGTCTTGCGGAACTGTCTGAATCACTGTCTCTTGACATTGATATCGATGCCATTGCCTTCTGCGAATGCCCGATCAACGACACCTGGGCACGGGACCATGGCGGAATCTCTGTCCACGGTGATGCCGGGGAGAAATATCTCTATGATTTCGTGTTCAACGGCTGGGGCCTGAAGTTCGCTTCCGATCTGGACAACCAGATGACGCGCAAGGTCTTCTTCTCCGGAATGTTCGAGGAGGATGTCATGTGCGTGGACATGAGGCCGTTCGTGCTTGAAGGCGGCAGCATTGATTCCGACGGGCAGGGAACCCTCCTGACCACTGCAGAATGTCTCTGCTCGGTGAACCGCAATGAATATCTCTCCCGCGAGGAGATTGAAGGGGAACTCAGGCAGGCTTTCGGCCTGAAACGGGTCCTCTGGCTCGAGCACGGGGGAATCGCCGGGGACGATACGGACAGCCACGTGGACATCATGGCCCGTTTCTGCTCTCCTGACACGATAGCATATACACAATGTACCGATGAGTCGGACGAAAACTATGCAGGACTGCACGCAATGGAGGCCCAGCTCAGGGAATTCCGGACTGAAGACGGGAAACCTTACCGTCTGATTCCTCTCCCTCTGCCGGAGCCTCTCTGGTTAGATGGATACAGACTTCCTGCTTCCTATGCCAATTTCTTGATAATCAACGGCGCAGTACTCGTTCCGGGATCCGGTTCACCGCTCGATGACATTGCTGCGGAAAGATTGCAGGAGGCATTTCCCGACAGGGAGATCAAGGTGATTGACTGCAGGCCCCTGCTCTCCGGTCACGGCTCTCTCCACTGCGTCACGATGCAGTTTCCGGAAGGCTGGCTGAGGCCGGCGCAGGGGAAATGACAGGAGAGGGGCTGAATATTGTAATAAATTCAAACTGAATATGTCAAGAATACTCAAAGTCGGAATGGTGCAGCAATCCTGCGGAACGGACATAGCTGCCAACATCAGCAAGCTTGAGGCGAATATCAGGCAGTGCGCTTCGGAAGGCGCCCAGCTCGTCGTGCTCCAGGAACTGCACAATAGCGTATATTTCTGCCAGACCGAGGAAGCCTCGATATGTGACCTGGCCGAGACCATCCCGGGCCCGTCCACAGAGAGGTTCGGCGCTCTTGCACGCGAACTCGGCATCGTTCTCGTTCTCTCTCTCTTCGAGAGACGCGCTCCCGGTCTGTATCACAATACCGCAGTCGTAATTGAAAAGGACGGCTCCATTGCCGGCAAATACCGCAAGATGCACATTCCTGATGATCCTTGCTTCTATGAGAAATTCTATTTCACCCCGGGTGACCTCGGATTCAGGCCTGTCCATACTTCGGTGGGTGACCTTGGAGTGCTTGTCTGCTGGGATCAGTGGTATCCGGAGGCAGCGAGGCTCATGGCCCTCAACGGGGCTGAGCTCCTGATTTATCCTACTGCAATCGGAGGCGTCGGGACCGATTCGAAAGATGAGCAGCAGACCCAGCGCCAGGCCTGGCAGCTGGTCCAGAGGGGACATTCAGTGGCCAACGGGCTTCCAGTCATTACAGTGAACCGTGTCGGACATGAGGATGATCCTTCCGGCAATACCATCGGGCTCGATTTCTGGGGATATTCATTCGCTACAGGCCCACAGGGCGAGATTCTGGCACAGTTCAGCACAGACAGAGAGGAGAACAAGGTCGTGGAGATTGACCTTGACAGGACCGAGTATGTCCGCCGCGGATGGCCTTTCCTCCGTGACAGGAGAATCGACGCGTACGGGGATATCCTCAAAAGATTCGGGAAATAATCAACCTTTGGAAAGACGGGAAAGAGCTATGTCGGCGACTATCTTGTCGATTATGCGGCATACCACTTCATAGACTCTTCCCCCGGCATCATAGTTGGCCGGAGCGGTGAAATTGACACGTCCCTGACGTTTCAGCTTTTCCGCGACGGCTTTCTTCTTCTTGTTCTCCGGGTCATACACCGCTATGGAATGACCGCCGAACATGTTGACAATTTTCATGCAGGGCACGTCGGTATCTCCGTCTCCGAAATAAATCATCTGGGTGAACGGGATGCGCTTCTTGTCATCCGAAACGCTTTCATTCACCTTGGCTGCGTCACGTGAACTGAAAATGCCCTTGTTTATCTTGAAAATGAACTGTGTCTTGGCCGTGTAGTCCACTGCGATGCCCGGCCATTCCGCCTCGCCGTTCTCATTGTATATGAACGAGCTTGCGAATATGTGCTTGAAGCGTCCGGCAATTGGCGACCCCTCGATGATTTCCTTCAGTCCGGATGAATTGATGTAATGTTCCACTTTCACCCCTTTCATCTCTCCGTAAAGATTGATGAGCCTGAACCATTTTTCCACTCCGGAGAACAGTTCGATGCCGGCCCCGAACATCTTCAGTTCCTCCCTTTTCAACTTGATGCCCTTGGCCTTGGCTTCGTCGGCCATAAGTTTCATATAGGCCAGGATGTTGCTCGCGTCCTGCCCCTTGGCTATTCCGTCACTCATCTGCCAGAATTCCGCAGGAGTCTTCCCGATGGCCTGGATGAACCCGAATTCCTGCATGTTTCCCGGGGACAGGGTCCCGTCGAAGTCATAGATAAGCGCTACAATCGGTTTGCGTTTCATAAAATAATCTCTTTCAATAGTCCCGGCATCTGTGCCGTCGTCGGCAAAGATAGCGGAAAGTTGGATATTACGTGTGAAAATGGCGGAAAAGTATTAAATTTGTGCATTGCGTCAGCCGAAAAGACGACATCCCTGAAATTTACATATTTATGGAACATTATTTCTCAAGACTCCAGAATGCGACCAGGCTTTACTGGGAAAAACCTGCAATCCGCAATTTCCGCGGAGAGTCCTTCACCTATGGACAGATGGCCGGGCAGATAGCGCGGTTCCACATTTTCTTTGACTCCTGCGGCCTCGGAAAAGGCGACAAGATAGCCGTATGCGCCAAGAACACGGCCCGCATGGCATTGTCCTTCCTCGCAATCAACACCAGCGGAAAGGTGGTCGTTCCGATCCTGTCGGACTTCACACCTGAGAGCGTGAACCATCTCGTGGACCATTCCGAGAGCCTTATCCTGTTCACTGACACGGATATATGGGAAAAACTCGACATCAAGGCCATGCCACGTTTGAAGGCCGTTGTCAGCGTGAATGATTTCAGCCTCCTGTACGGTGACGAAGATTCCCGGAAGGCTTATTCCGGGATTTCGGACGCGTTTGCCGCGAAATATCCTCTCGGATTCTCCCAAGAAAACGTCAACCTCCCGTGCGACAACTGGGACGATCTCGCGGTAATCAACTATACATCCGGAACAACCAGCGCCCCGAAAGGAGTAATGCTCACGTACAGGGCGTTGAGCGCCAATGTGGATTTCGGCCAGAGACATATCCCGTCATCTGACAAGTACACAATGGTTTCCATGTTGCCGATGGCGCACATGTACGGTCTCATGTTCGAGTTCCTCTATCCTCTGTGCAACGGAACCAGTATCACGTTCCTCGGCAAGACACCTTCCCCGACCCTGCTTCTCGCAGCCATGAAGGAGGTCCGCCCATATCTGCTTATCACTGTTCCTCTCGTCATGGAGAAGATATACAAGAGCTCGCTCAAGCCTGCCCTCGACAAGCCGGTGATGAAAGTCCTTACGGCAATTCCGGGAGTCAGGTGCCTGATTTTCAAGAAAGTAAGGGAGACTTTGCTGAGTGCTCTCGGCGGCAATCTGCAGATGATAATCATGGGAGGTGCCCCTCTGAATCCGGAGGTGGAGAAATGCTTCAAGAAACTCGGACTCCCATATACTGTGGGATACGGCATGACCGAGGCCGCTCCTCTTCTCGCTTACGAGGCCTGTGACAAATATGTGCCGGGATCATGCGGCAAGTCTGTGGACTGCGCTACCGTGCGGATCGATTCCGAGGATCCGGTGAACGTGGTCGGTGAAATCCAGGCCAAGGGAGACAATATCTGCATCGGATATTACAAGAATCCTGAGGCTTCAGCTGCGGCTTTCACCGAAGACGGATATCTCAGGACAGGAGACCTCGGAGTCATTGACGCCGAAGGCAATATCTTTATCCGCGGAAGAAGCAAGAGCATGATTCTCAGCGCCAACGGACAGAATATCTATCCTGAGGAAGTGGAGGCCGTGGTCAATAACCAGCCGTTCGTGGTGGAGTCCGTCGTTGTTGACCGCTCCGGCAAACTCGTGGCCCTCGTATATCTCGACCAGGACGGAATGAAGAAGGCCGGCCTCGACACGGAAGCCATTTCGGAACTCCCTGAGCATATCAGGATTGCATCCAACAAGCAGCTTCCTTCATACAGCAAGCTCCAGAAGGTGGAGCCTGTGGAAGCCCCGTTCGAGAAGACTCCGAAAATGAGCATCAAGCGATTCATGTACAAATAGACAACGACATGGACCATCCCTTGCGGATGATATTTTTACTGGGCCGGAAGCAACATTCCGGCCCTTTCATGCATCTATAATGACGGGAGAATGATTATGGATTCTCCGGAACAGGATAACAAAGTTTTTATAATATATGTTTGGAAAAATACTTGCGGGCGCCTCAATTGCATTGGCAATGTTGCTCTTGCCGGCCGAAGCCGGGGCGTTCAGACCTATGAAACCTTACAAGTTCAACATTTCCGCCCATGTTGGAGCCGGGGAGCCTACCTTTGCAGTCGACAAGCTCGACGGAGGTTTCCTGAACCTCAACAAACCATCCGTGAAGGATATGTATGAGGACAGGGTGGACATCAACAGATATATCGGGACATACTCCATATGCTTTGAAACACATCCTCTTTCATGGCTGTCCTACGGCGGTTCCGTTTACTATACCCGCATGGAAGGAGATACGTACAATCTGCTCACCGGTGACACTCATGTCGGTAAATCCTTTGACTCGATTTATATCATGCCGGAGGTCAGGTTCTTCTATTTCAGGACGCAGCTCACCACTCTGTCCGGTACCGTGAGCGCAGGTGTGGGAATATATTCAGGATATCCGCACAAGGCGGCTTTCGACTGGCAGATTATCCCTTTGACCTATACCATCGGCTCCAAAGTTTACGGAATTGCCGAGCTGTCGTTTGGCTCGGTCTTCATGGGTGTGAATTTCGGGGTAGGTGTAAGATTCTGAAAACCAATGTGCTATTAATTGAATTGAATATGAAGAAGATAATTTCTGCGATATTTGCATTCTCCGCCATCGTTTCTTGCTCGGTCTATTACGGGGACAATTCGTTCGGAGGTTATGATGACAGGGGATTTGAATACATCAGGTACAACAATGACATCATCGAGTATTGTCTCAATCGCCCAATGACTGTCAAGCAGTATGTGGATGCTCTGTACACGGTCGAGGATATCAAGCCGGCGAACGGATCGTCATACGTATTCACCGATGCTTCCGGCCAGAGAATCGGGCCGATGAAATGCACCATATCAGGGAATGACACCACGTGGACATACAGTGATTATTCCTATGTCGTGAACCGCACTTCCGGAGACGGATATGACTGGGAGGTGTCGAGAAAGGACAAAGGTGACGGAAACAGCCGTTTCAGGTACGATTTTACATTGAAGGTCAAGAACCTGGATGACAGGGTGGGAACCTTGAAAGTGTCTCTTTCAGGCTATAGGTATGAAGATTCGGATTATTATCTTTCCTGTGCCACTGAGGACGGTTTCCTCATGATTCCCGATGCTTCGGGAAGCGGCGGTTACACCAATTTGGGCACACTTTGTCTGGACTTCTACAAGGACAGCAGGAAACTTGACTGGCTCAGGACGACCTATCTTGAGGGAGGCTCGGTACAATACGAGAGCTCGTTCGACTGACGGACTGCCAAATTGTCATGGAACATAAATTGGAACATATTTTGACTTCTGATTCGCGCCGTATGGCCCTCATGGGTATGCGGCGCGTTTAGATTATATTTAAAGAATACATATTATGGCAGAAATCAAAGGCAAAATCGGTGTTACGACCGAGAATATTTTCCCGGTCATCAAACAATTTCTCTATTCGGACCATGAGATTTTCCTCAGGGAACTTGTGGCCAATGCAGTGGACGCTTCCGAGAAGATGAAGGCACTCGCTTCCTCAGGCGATTTCAAGGGTGTGCTCGGTGAACTTTCAGTACGGATCGAGCTGGACGAGAAGGAAAAGACCCTGAAAGTCACCGACCGCGGTATCGGAATGACCGAGGAGGAAGTGGACAAGTACATCAACCAGATAGCATTCTCCTCTGCCGGGGAATTCCTTGAAAAATACAAGGACCAGATAGGCAGCATCATAGGCCATTTCGGACTCGGATTCTACTCCGCCTTCATGGTCTCCAAAAAAGTGACCATCGAGACCCTCTCGTGGAAAGACGGGGCAAAGGCAGTGAAATGGAGCTGCGACGGCAGTCCGGAATATGAACTTACCGCATGCGACAAGTCTGACAGGGGAACTGTCATCACCCTTTATCTTGATGACGATTCTTCCGAGTATGCCGCCAAGGGCAGGATTGAAGGCCTCCTGAACAAATATTGCAAGTTCATGCCGGTCCCGGTGGTGTTCGGCAAGGAGCAGGAATGGAAGGACGGAAAATACGTGGATACAGACAAGGACAAGGTAATCAATACTGTAGAACCTCTCTGGACCCGCAAACCGTCCGAACTCAAGGATGAGGACTATATGAGTTTTTACAGGTCCCTCTATCCGACTTATGAGGAGCCTCTGTTCCATATCCACCTGAACGTGGACTATCCGTTCCATCTGACAGGTATTCTCTACTTCCCTAAGATAAAGGACCGCATGTCCGTGGAAAAGAACAAGATACAGCTGTTCTGCAACCAGATGTTCGTCACCGACCACGTGGACAATATCGTTCCTGACTTCCTGACTCTCCTCCATGGAGTAATTGATTCTCCGGACATTCCGCTGAACGTGTCGAGGAGCTATCTCCAAAGCGATGCCAACGTGAAGAAAATTTCAGGCTACATCACGAAGAAGGTGGCAGACCGCCTCGAGGAAATATTCAACGAGGACAGGAAGTCGCTCGAGGAGAAATGGGACAATCTCAAGCTCTTCATCGAGTACGGAATGCTCACCGACGAGAAGTTCTGCGAGAGGGCCCTCAAGTTCGCCCTGCTCAAGAACACCGACGGGAAGTTCTTCAGTTTCGAGGACTACCGCAAGGCAGTGGAAGGCGAACAGACCGACAAGGACAAGAAAGTCGTATATCTCTATGCAACTGACACCGAGGCCCAGTATTCCTTCATTGAGGGAGCCAGGAACAAGGGCTATGACGTGCTCCTGATGGACTGCGAATTGGATTCTCATTACGTGAACCTGCTCGAGCAGAAACTTCAGGACACCAGATTCTGCCGCGTGGACTCCGATTCCATCGACAATCTCATACCTAAGGATGACAGGAAGAAGCCGGAGCTTTCCGAGGAGGAGAGAAACGACCTGCAGGACCTGTTCAAGGCAGTCCTTCCGGAAGGCAGCGATTATTATGTCAGTGCCGACAATATGGGTGAGAACGCCGAGCCTGTCCTCATTACCCAGAACGAGTTCATGCGCCGTTACCGAGAAATGAGTTCGATGGGCGGAGGAATGAATTTCTACGGCTCTCTCCCGACCTCGTACAATATCACTGTTAATCTTGAGAATCCGTTGATTGCCAAGATAATGGAGGCGCAGAAAGCTGCCGTGAAACCGATGGCTGCAGTGCCTGAGGCAGATCCTGAAATCCTGAAGGCAGGCGAGGCCAAGGATGCTACCGAGGATCAGAAGAAGGCTGCAGAAGATGCCAAAAATGCAGCACGCGAGGCAAAGAACGCCGCCCGTGATGCGCACAAGGCCGATATCGAGGCGTTTGCTGCCGGGAACGAGATTCTTCACCAGATCACGGATCTCGCACTGCTTGCCAACGGAATGCTGAAAGGCAAGGCCCTGAGCGATTTCATTTCGAGAAGCCGCAAGGTAGTTTCAGACGCCTACATCAAATAAGGGCATCGTCAGATTCCTGATATAAATAAAACGGAAATATTCCGTATATTTGTGAGCCGGAGGGACTTGTCAGGCGTATCAGCCGACGGGAGCCTCCGGCTCGACAGGTATAATTGACTTAATCTGAAGCGTATATGCAGGCAATAATCCTCGCGGCGGGAATGGGCCGCAGGCTTGGGGAATATACGAAGGACAATACGAAATGTATGGTCCCTGTGAACGGTGTGCCCCTCATTGACAGGCTTCTCGGCCAGCTTTCCGCTCTGAAACTGGACCGGGTGGTGATAGTCGTCGGTTACGAGGGCGACAAACTCATCAGGCACATAGGGGAACTGCACACGGACCTGGATATCGAGTTCGTAGAAAATCCGGTATATAGCCGGACGAACAACATCTATTCCTTATGGTTGGCGAAGGACTATCTCCAGCAGGATGACACCATACTTGTCGAGTCCGACCTCATTTTCGATGAGGTCCTGCTCAACATGTTGATTGACAATCCTTTCCCGAATCTTGCATTAGTCTCCAAATACGAGACCTGGATGGACGGGACCATGGTCAGGATTGACTCAGATTGCAATATCGTGAACTTCGTCCCGAAGGATGCTTTCGACTATTCCAATGCGGGAAAATATTACAAGACGGTCAATATCTACAAGTTCAGCAAGGAATTCTCCGCCCGCAAGTACGTTCCGTTCCTCGAAGCCTATACCAAGGCCGTCGGGAACAACGAATACTATGAGAACGTACTGAGAATCATCAGCTTCCTGAACAGCAGCGACCTCAAGGCACTGCCTGTGACCAATGCGAAATGGTACGAAATCGACGACAAGCAGGACCTGGACATCGCCGAGGCCCTCTTCGCGGAGGAGAAAGACATCATCAGGAAATATTACGGCCGTTTCGGAGGATTCTGGAGATTTCCGAAGATGCTGGATTTCTGTTACCTGGTGAATCCGTATTTCGGGGAGTCCCGCATTGTCGAGGAGATGAAGGCCAATTTCGGTACGCTCGTGTCGGAATATCCTTCCGGACTGAAAGTCAATACCTTGCTTGCCTCCAAATGCTGGGGTGTGAAGGAAGATTACATTGTGCCGGGGAATGGTGCCGCCGAACTCATAAAGGAACTCATGGGCATATTGCCGGGAACATTGGGAATAGTCCGTCCCACATTCGAGGAATATCCGAACCGGCGGTCTCCTGAAGACCTTGTGACATTCATTCCGGAAAAACCGGACTACAGATATACGGCCGGTGACCTGAAAGAATTCTTCGGAAGGAACCCTGCGGACAACATTCTGGTAATCAATCCTGACAATCCGTCCGGCAATTTCATTCCTGTGGCAGACCTTCTTTCCCTCGCGGAATGGTGCGGGGAAAGCGGGACAAGGTTGATAGTGGACGAGAGTTTCGTGGATTTCAGCGACGGATATGTCCACAATACACTGCTTCACGACGGGATTCTGGAAAAATATCCTCAGTTGGTGGTGCTCAAGAGCATTTCCAAGAGCTACGGAGTGCCGGGAATCAGGCTCGGAATCCTCTGCTCTGCTGACATGGAGCTGATGTCGGACATTCGCAAGTCGTTGAGCATCTGGAATATAAATTCCTTTGCCGAGTTCTTCATGCAGATATTCACCAAGTACGAGAAGGACTATCACAGGGCATGTACGAGATTCGCTGAAGAGAGAGACCGTTTCGGAAAGGAATTGTCCGGAATACCGTTCCTGCACGTGATGCCTTCGCAGGCCAATTATTTCCTTTGCAGGATATTACCGCCGTACACGGCCGGGGGGCTTGTGCTTACGATGCTCAAGAGATTCGATATCCTCACGAGGGACTGTTCGGCCAAGGCAGGTCTCGACGGAGGACAATATATGCGCATAGCGGTAAGGAGCAGGGAGGACAATGACCGTCTCCTCGCCGCGTTCAGACAGTTGGAAGAGGAGAGAAAATGCTGACCGTTACAATCTGCGGAGGCGGAGGCCTCGGACATACCTGCGCGGGGATGTTCTCCAGATTGGAGGACGTGTCCGTCAATATGTTATGCTCGCATCCGGAGAGATGGAACCGTGAGTTCGAGGTCACGAGACCGGACGGAAACGTCCTGAGGGGAAGGCTTGCGGAAGTGTCGGCCGATCCTGCAGTGCTGATACCCCGGTCCGATATTGTCCTGCTCTGCCTTCCGGCATTTCTTGTCGGGGAGACATTGGACAGGATTAAGCCGCATCTCGGGCAGAATACCATCGTCGGGACCGTGGTCTCCAATTCCGGATTCTTCTTCCATTGCCACAACCATATGGAGGGAGTGCCTGTATTCGGCCTCCAGCGCGTCCCGTACGTGTCCCGGGTGACTGAATACGGAAAGAGCGCAAGGCTTCTCGGGGACAGGGAGGAGATCATTGTCGCAGCCGAGAATATATCTGACAAGCAGGCGTTTGCGGATGTCCTCGGCAGGCTTTTCGGGGAGAAGGTTGTGTTCGCCGGAAGTTTCTATGAGGTTACCCTGAGCAACAGCAATCCCATCCTGCATACCGGCCGGCTCTATACTATGTGGAAGGACTGGGACGGTAAACCTTTTCCGGGACGTGGATTCTTCTACAGGGAATGGACTGTCGAGGCATCCGAACTCGAAATCCGGATGGACAGGGAGTTCTTCAAACTGCTCTCGGCATTGGGCGTGAGCACGGAGCACATCGACACCCTGCTTGAACATTACGAAGCTTCTGACGCTGAAGGAATGACGGCGAAGATAAGCAGCATCCCTTCGTTCAGGGACATAGAGTCGCCAATGGTGCGCGTGGAAGGGGGATGGATTCCGGATTTCGGAAGCCGGTATTTCACGGAAGATTTTCCATACGGGCTGAAAATGATACATGACCTCGCACACGAGAACGGGGTCAGCTGCCCGGAAATCGACAAGGTTTACGCATGGGGCATGGAAAAATGCCGGGGGAGGAGATGATATGGGAGTCGATATAACACGTAAGGATGTCATCTGGAGCTATGTCGCGAAGTTCTTCCTGATAGGGTCGGGACTCGTGACTCTGCCGCTGATTCTCAATATGTTGACGAGCGAGGAGGTGGGCATGAACTACCTGATGCTCACGGTCGGCTCCATAGTCGGGCTCCTGGACTTCGGATTCTCGCCCCAGTTCGGACGCAATTTCACATATGTCAACAGCGGGGCACGTTCCCTCCTGAAGGAAGGAGTCATGGAAGAGACAGGGGGAGAGATGGACTGGCATCTGCTCTCGGTGCTTATCAAGACGGCCCGATATGTCTATACCAGGCTTTCGCTGATTGCCCTCGCGGTGATGCTGACTTTCGGGACGGCCTATATATGGTATCTGACAGAAGGGTTTACCAATGTGCAGAACTCTCTGTATATCTGGATATTGTACTCGTTCTCGACGTATTTCAACATATATTTCTCCTACTATTCCAGCCTTCTGACCGGCAGCGGAATGGTGAAGGAGGCATCCCAGGCAGCCATCCTGTCGAAGTCCGCCTATATGCTGCTATGCGTCATTTTCCTGCTTTTGGACTGGGGCCTGTTCGCGGTGGTTGCCGCCAATTTCATCGCCCCGTTCGTCCAGCGCCTGTTCTGCTACAGGGTGTATTTCACTCCGGAACTGAAATCGCGTCTTGGCGGGGAAGTCTCAAAGGACGAGATAAATTCCACATTCAAAGTCATCTGGTTCAATGCCAAGAAGTTGGGAATCAATTTCCTCGGGGCTTACGCGGTGAACAAGATGGGGATGTTCATCATCGGTTTCTTCCTGCCTCTCGCAGTGATCGGTTCCTACGGACTGCTGACCCAGCTCTCCACCATCGTGTCCGGAGTGGCCAATACATTGTTTGTCACATTCCTTCCCAAACTCTCCAATCTGAGGGTGACAGGCAGGAAGGAAGAACTCCGCAGGACAATCTCGTTTACGGTGGTGACCGGGCAGATTGTGATGCTCGCGGGAGCCATTGCAATTCTTTTCGCGGTGCCTCCTTTCCTTAAACTTATACATTCCTCCACAGAACTTCCGTCATTCGGGATATGCGCCCTGTATCTGCTTGTGATTGCCCTGGAACTCAACCACTCGGAGTTCGCTTCGGTGATATCCACCTCGAACCGTATTCCGTATGTCGTGCCGAGCCTTATATCCGGAGGGATGATAGTTCTCCTGACATTCATAGTGCTGAAATACACTGCTGCAGGGCTGTTTGGCGTGGTGCTCGTGCAGGGCATTGTCCAGGCTGCGTACAACAACTGGCGGTGGCCTCTGTGGGTGTTCAGGGAACTTGATATGACAGTCCCGGGCTTTTATTCCGACGGATTCTCGGTGTTGGGCAATAAAATTTCAAGTGTATGGAAATCAATGCGGAAGAGTGCCTGAAGGCTAATGACAACCTGTATGTCCAGGCGGATGTGGAGTCTGTTCTTATGAAGGGCAGCACTGACGGTCCTGTCCCTGCCGTGTCCATAGTGATACCGGCTTACAAGCGGGTCTCAATGCTAAAGCATGCCCTGTCCTCGGCCTTCTCACAGGATACCGTCCTGCCGTTTGAGGTCGTTGTGGTCGAGGACAATCCCGAGCCTGATACCGAAATCGGGGATTATCTTGAAGGCCTGGATGACCCGCGCCTGAGATATCTCAAGAATACCTCGAACCTGGGTCTCGTCGGCAATTTCAACCGCGCCCTGACCGTCGGAAGAGGAGACATCACCGTCATCCTTCACGATGACGATTTCCTTCTGCCGTCCTATGTCCGTGAGATTCTGCGGGTCATGGACGCCCGGCCCGATGCTGACATAGTCTGCCCGCGGTCGTTCAAATGGCGCGACGGTACTCCTTTGGAATTGCCGAAGGATGGCAGCAGGCCGGCAAGGCTTTGGAAACCGCTTACGTCATGGGAGCCGTTCTGCAGGACATTCATACCTACAGGAATGGCCATAAGACGTTCTGCCATAGCCCGGTCCGGCGGTTTTGACTATATTTCGGGACCGTCCACGGACCTGTATTTCATTGTCCGCGCAGGGCTTTCCGGCCTGAATTATTACAATTACGACAAGACCCTCTTCGTGTACAGGTGGTCGGAGAACGAGTCCCTGAAATTCAGCACGAGATGCGCATTCATCGAGGCCGGATTCCCGCTCCGACGCCATCTCCTGTCACGCAGCCGCATCCCGGGATTCATCAGGAAGGCCCTGCTCGGGAATTATTCCACCCGCGCGGTAGAAGACATCAGGACCAATTTCCCTGACAAGGAATTCGACTCGTCTTTCCTGGCACTTCCTTCTTCCGCCGCCGGGAAATGGTTCAATGCAAAAACGGCGGACATTGCTGCCGCCGTACTTCGCATGAGGAAATATTTGTATCCTTCAATATGACATTCCGTTATTCTCCGGACTCGACCTTGCTGTAGGCCTCAAGGGCTTTTTCAAGCACTTTCAGGGCTCGTGCCAGATCCTCTTTCTTGAGAACGTACGCCATTCTCACCTGGTTGGCTCCCAACTCCTTGTTGGCATAGAATCCTGCAGCAGGGGCCATCATCACGGTTTCCCCGATGAATTCAGGCTCCTGCTTCCCGGGACCGGGGATGAGACCTCCGAAATGTATCCCTCCATTATCTGCCGGTTCGTCCTCATTTTCCTTCCAGCAGAAATCCGTCAGGCACCATCTGCAGAAATCCTCCGCGTTCTTGACAGGCAGGCTTGCCACAGTGTAGAAGGCTCCTTCAGGAAGAGGGGAGTAAACCCCCGGTATCTTGTTGAGGCCTTCGATGAAGAAATCCCGTCTGGCCTTGTATTCATTGAAGCATTCCTCGGAATAGAGCTCGGTACCTTCTATGGATGCCTCCGCGGCAATCTGCCCGAGGAGAGGCGGGCTGAGCCTTGACTGGCAGAAATGCATTATTCCTTCCAGGATTTCCTTGTTCCTTGTAACTACCATACCCACGCGTATCCCGCATTCAGAATAACGCTTGGACACGGAATCCACTACAATCACGTTTTCTTCGATTCCGAAGAGGGTGAGAGCGGAAACGTAAGGCTCGCCGTTGTACACGAATTCACGATAGACTTCGTCGGAAATCAGGAACAGGTCGTGGTCGCGAACGAGATCCCTGATCTGGAACAGTTCCTCCGGGGAATACAGATGTCCCGTAGGATTGTTCGGGTTGCAGATGAGAATGGCCTTCGTCTTGTCTGTGATGGCTTTCTCGAAATCAGCGGCGGACGGGAGGGCGAATCCGTCCTCAATCCTTGAGGTCACGGCTTTCACCACGAGGCCTGCCGCCTTGGCGAAACTCAGGTAGTTCGCGTAGCCCGGTTCGGTGATTATGACCTCGTCCCCCGGGTCGAAGCAGGTCAGGAATGTTGCGAGAAGCGCTTCGGAACCGCCCGAAGTGACAATGATCTCGTCCTGGGAAAGATTGATTCCGAACCGGCTGTAATAACCGGTCAATTTATCCCTCAGGCTTCTGATACCGTTGCTCGGACTGTATTCCAATGTCCTGCGGTCCAGTGCCCTGATGGCGTCAAGGGCTTTTTCGGGAGTCGGCAGGTCCGGCTGGCCGATGTTCAGATGATAGACTTTGACTCCTCTTTGTTTCGCACTTTCTGCGTATGGCGCGAGCTTCCTGATAGGGGAAGCCGGAAGTGATGCGCCTCTTCGGGAAATTCCAGGCATTTTTATTGTATTTTTATGCAGCTAATTTAAACGTTTTCAAATTCAAATCAAATATTATTTCCTAAAAATGCCGGAAAATGTTGAAATAATGTGTAAATTTGTAAGTTATAACACATTTACTCAAGTTTCGCAGAGCGAAACAACTGCTTTTGAGGCCTTCAGGCCGATGGTAAGTCCCTTTCCCGGGGTCGGGAGCGATAAGCAAAAGTCCAGTGGCCTTTTGCAGCGAGCAGCCCGGAGGGACGGTAGGGATTTAGGAAAAGTGTAGCGTATATTATGCGCGTGGGCCTTTGTTCGCATTGAGCGACAATCCCTATTGAAAGGACTCAATTTGCGGCTTGCGAAACTTAATCTTATTCTTATGGACGACAGACACAAGGAGATTTTGCTCCGTACAATGCGTGATTTCATGAAGTTCTGCGATGCTGCGGGACTCGACTGGTATCTGGCTTTCGGGGCTTCTATCGGTGCCGTCAGGCACAAGGGCCTGATTCCCTGGGACGACGATATTGACGTATATATGCCGAGAGCCGATTATGAGAGGCTGCTGGCAATGAAGGGACGTGTCCGGGAGATAACCGGAGATGTTCTTGAGGGAGAGTATGACCTGTGTGGCCCGCGTGTGGGTGACGAAGACATGCCTTTCCCGATTACC
Source organism: Candidatus Cryptobacteroides sp. (assembly GCA_051869955.1). Lineage (GTDB taxonomy): Bacteria > Bacteroidota > Bacteroidia > Bacteroidales > UBA932 > Cryptobacteroides. Next base: position 57,706 of record JBJEBJ010000010.1, on the reverse strand, counting down.
AAGTTCTGCGACATGAACTCCACCATCTGGGAGCAGGAACGCTATCCTTCAATCTATGGTGTCTTCATAGATATTTTCCCTTTGGACTCTTTTGACGGGAACATTTCCGCCGCCCAGCGATTCAAGGATGAATATCATTCGGCATTCAAGAAATACAGGAGGAGTTTCCGGCGCCATACATTCAGGGCTTGGGGAGAGTCGTTGCTTGAAGGCAATTTCCACTATTGCTCCGGAGCATTGCTCGACCTTCTCTGGTACAGGCCGAGGCGCAAGTTGCTCAAGGCCCGTTTCTGTAGCATGGACAGGGCGCTGGCTTCCGGCAAAGGAGGCTGGAGGATAACTTATTCCGCATTCTCCCCGGCTGAAAAGGTCTCGTTCCCGGCAGAATGGATAAGCGGCAGGATCCTCATTCCTTTCGAGAACATTATGGTGCCTGTTCCTTCCGGAAATGATGAGATCCTGAGACGTATCTATGGGGACTATATGCAGATGCCGGCCAAGTTCGAGCGTATTTCCAATCATGGCAGTTTCTTCATGGATTTCACCAGGCGCATGACAATCACTGAGATACGCAGTGAGATAGACAACGGGTTCAGGGACAAGTTCCCTAACCAATGACGAATGTCCTATGAGAGTCCTGTGGCTTACCAGATCACCTTCCGGATTCGTTTCAAGCTCCGGAGCATACAACGGCTGCGGCTGGATTTCCTCGTTGGAGCGGCAGATGTCCTCCGCAGTTACGCTTGCCGTGGCATTCGTGATGAACGATGCGGACGGTCCGGTTGTCAAGGACGGGGTACGATATTATCCGATTCATGACCCGTACGATTCCGGCCGGGCTTCCAGAGTCAGGAGAATGATTTCCGGCAATGCCGAACAACGCTCATGGATCCTGAGTTCTTTCCTTAGGATTATCAGGGACTTCCGGCCGGACGTTATCGAGGTTTTCGGCTCGGAGCATCCATACGGACTGATCGCCGGACTTGCTGACGTGCCTGTGGTGCTTCATGTCCAGGGTATTCTTGAAGCCTGCGTGAAGGGTTTCCTTCCTCCGCGCATGAGTCTCTTCAGATATTGTATGTCAGGCGGTTCTTTAAAGGGTTTCTTCGGGAAGTATTACCATTGGCTGAACATGAAGAGACGGGCTGCCGACGAGGCGGAGGTGCTCAGGACTATTCATTGGTTCATCGGACGTACTGCATGGGACAGGCAGGAAATAGAATCCCGCAATGGCGATGCTGTCTATTTCAAGGTGGACGAGGTTCTCAGGCCTCAGTTCTATGAAAAGGCCGGGACATGGAATCCTTCTGCGAAAATCAAGATAGTTTCCACGATTTCAGAGGCGCCGTACAAGGGTATGGATCTTGTTCTCAGAACTGCCTCCCTCCTGCATGAACGTTACGGGGCAGATTTCGAGTGGAAGGTCTTCGGCAATGTGGATCTGCCTTTCTATGAGAAGTTTACAGGTGTCAGGGCTGCGGATTGCGGAGTGGTCGCTGCCGGAGTCGGTGGTGCAGGGGATATTGCAACCGAGCTTGTGACGGCATCCGTGTATGTGCATCCTTCCTATGTGGACAATAGCCCGAACAGTGTATGTGAGGCTCAGATGATAGGAGTTCCGGTGGTGGCTTCTGCCGTCGGGGGAGTGCCTTCCATAGTAGAGGACGGCGTTACCGGTCTGCTGGCTGCAGCAGGGGATGCCGGGGATTTCGCCGGGAAGATAATGAGTCTGCTCGATGACCGGAAAAAGGCTGCGGAAATCTCCGGGAGAGGTGTTGCCGGGGCCTCAAGCAGGCATGACGTGAGAAGGATAAGGGAGGAAATGTTGTTCGTTTACAGTCGGCTCGCAGGACATGGAAAGGCGTGGGGAAACATGATTTGTCATTGACGTCAATAATTATTATATTTGCAAGATTAGTATTAAAAACGATAAGCAATGGCATTAGTAGATATAATCAAAAAGGTGTTCGGAACGAAGTCCGACCGGGATATGAAGCATGTCAGGCCTGTGCTTGAAAAGGTTCTCGCTGCTTATGAGACGATTGACAAACTCTCGAACGATGAGCTCAGGGCCCGTTCCGAGGAATTGAAGAGGCGTCTCCGTGAGGTTGAGGAGCCGTTTGAGAACAGGATTGCCGAGATTAAGTCCCAGCTTGAAAGTGACATTCCTGTCAAGAAGAAGGAAGAACTTGCCACCGAGTCCGACAAACTTGTGAAGGACGAGGATGCCGCAATAGAGAAAATGCTCGAGGAAATTCTTCCGGAAGCTTTTGCAATAATGAAATCCACTGCCCGCAGGTTCACTGAGAATCCTGTCGTGGAGGTAACCGCTTCAGAATTTGACCGCCATCTCAGCGTGTCACATGATTTCGTGACCATCGAGGGGGACAAGGCCCTCTGGCAGAATCATTGGGTTGCCGGAGGCAATGAAACTGTCTGGGAGATGGTACATTACGACGTGCAGCTCATAGGCGGTATCATATTGCATCAGGGAAAGATTGCGGAGATGGCTACCGGAGAGGGCAAGACCCTCGTGGCCACCCTGCCTGTGTTCCTCAATGCGCTTGCCGGCAAGGGTGTGCATGTGGTGACCGTGAATGATTACCTGTCCAAGCGAGATTCCGAGTGGATGGGACCTCTCTATATGTTCCACGGGCTTTCAGTGGACTGCATCGACAAGCACGAGCCTAACAGCGATGCCCGCAGGAAGGCTTATGAATGTGACATTACCTTCGGTACCAACAACGAGTTCGGTTTCGACTACCTGCGTGACAACATGGCCTCGAGGATGAGCGACCTGGTGCAGCGCAAGCATCATTATGCCATCGTGGACGAGGTGGACTCCGTGCTCATCGACGACGCCAGGACCCCTCTCATCATTTCAGGTCCTGTTGCCAAATCACAGGACGACGAGCAGTTCAAGCAGTTCCGTCCTTATGTGGAGAAGCTCTACGCCAATCAGAGAGCCCTCATCACGAAGACTCTCAACGATGCGAAGAAAGCCATTGCGAACAAGGACGAGGCTCTCGGAGGAAAGCTCCTGTACAGGTGCCACAAGGGACTCCCTAAATACCAGCCGCTCATCAAGTTCCTCAGCGAGCCGGGCATGAAGCAGCTGATGCAGAAGGCGGAGAATTTCTATATCCAGGACAATGAGAGGCAGATGCCTGAGGTGACAGACCCTCTGTATTTCGTAATAAACGAGCAGCAGCATTCCGTGGACATGACCGACAAGGGACACGACATGCTTGCGGCTGAAGTTTCCGAGCCGGATTTCTTCGTGCTTCCTGACGTGGGATCGCAGGTAGCTTCCATCGAACATTCCGGACTTACTCTGGCCGAGAAACAGGCGAAGAAGGATGCCCTCATGGAGGATTTCGCCCTCAAGAGCGAGCGTGTACACACGATGATCCAGTTGCTGAAGGCTTACTCGATGTTCGAGAAGGACGTGGATTACATCATAGTGGACGGCAAGGTGAAGATCGTGGACGAGCAGACGGGACGTATAATGGAGGGAAGGCGCTGGAGTGACGGTCTCCATCAGGCAGTGGAGGCGAAGGAGAACGTGACCGTGGAGGCAGCGACCCAGACATTCGCCACCATCACATTGCAGAATTATTTCCGTATGTACCACAAGCTGGCCGGCATGACCGGAACGGCAGAGACAGAGGCGGGTGAGTTCTGGTCTATCTACAAGCTTGACGTGGTGGTCATCCCGACCAACAGGCCAGTCATCAGGAAGGATAACGACGACCTCATATACAGGACGAAGAAAGCAAAATATGCCGCCGTCATCAATAAGGTGGCCGAACTTCGTGCCGCAGGAAGGCCGGTCCTCGTGGGTACTACTGACGTGGATACATCCGAGCTCCTGAGCCGTATGCTCAAGATGCGCGGTATTCCTCACAATGTATTGAACGCCAAGCAGTTCGCAAAAGAGGCCGAGATTGTTGCCCAGGCCGGACAGTCAAGCACCGTGACCATTGCCACCAACATGGCCGGTCGAGGAACCGACATCAAGCTGTCACCTGAAGTTAAGGCAGCTGGCGGACTTGCCATCATCGGTACCGAGAGGCATGACAGCCGCCGTGTGGACCGTCAGCTTAGAGGTCGTGCCGGACGTCAGGGAGACCCTGGCTCTTCGACATTCTATGTATCCCTTGAGGACAAGCTGATGAGGCTTTTCGGTTCCGAGAGAATCGCTGCGGTGGTTGACAAACTCGGAATGACTGATGAGGATGCTCTCGAGTCCAAGATGCTGTCCAACAGTATCGAGAAGGCCCAGAGGAAGGTGGAGGAGAACAACTTCGGCATCCGTAAGAGGCTCCTTGAATACGACGACGTGATGAACTATCAGCGCGAGGCCATATATTCCAGAAGGCGCAACGCAATGTCCGGAGAGCGAATCGAAATTGACGTGATGAACATGATGATTGACGCTTCGGAGGTCATCGTGAACAATTGCGACGGGATGAATTATGAGGATTTCTCCTCATATCTCATGGCCCAGCTGTCAATAGACCCGGGATTCAGCGAAGAAGTCTATTCTTCAGCGAAGCCGGAAGAACTCAAGAACAAGCTCACTCTCCACATGAAGGAGGTCTATGACAGGAGGATGGATGCGATGATAACGAAGGTCTATCCTTTCATCAAGGACGTGTACGAGAAGCAGGGCGAGAGATGGCAGAACATTGCCGTGCCAATCACCGACGGCCGCAAGGTGCTGAATCTCGCATTCAACCTGAAGAAGGCTTACGAGTCAGGAGGCAAGGAACTCGCCAAGTCACTCAGCAAGACCATAATCCTCTATCAAATCGACGAACACTGGAAGCAGCAGCTCAGGGATTTGGATGATCTCAGGCAGTCCGTGCAGAATGCGGCTTACGAGCAGAAGGACCCTCTCGTGATTTACAAGTTGGAGAGTTACAATCTGTTCGCCGCCATGCTCGAGTCGCTCGACAAGGACGTGCTTTCGTTCCTCTTCCGTTCTTCAATCTATCTGCGTGACCCGGAGCAGGCACAGCCGGCCCGCGAGCCGCAGCAGCCGAAGACTGACATGAGCAGGATGAATACCCAGCACGGGGAACTTTCCACCAATTCCGGGCAGCCTAAGACGAGGATGCCTGTCCACGTGGAAAAGAAGGTCGGCAGAAATGACCCGTGTCCTTGCGGTTCAGGTCTGAAGTACAAGAACTGCCACGGGAAGGGACTCGTATAGCATATAGTGCAATTATTTCTGATTATAATGTCAAACCGGTGGCCAATGCACCGGCTTCATATACAGCAAGGACTTGGCTCACTTGCAAATGATGATGGAAATGAGTGTTAAACCACAGACTCCTGTTGTCAATGTGAACGAGGTCAGCAGGATTTCAACAGGTTCGGTCATAAAAGGTGAAATATCCTCTCCGAACGACATTAGGATAGACGGTTCTTTCGAAGGCAGGATTTTCTGCTCCGGACGTGTCGTAGCCGGAGAGAAGGCTGAGATCAAGGGCGATATCGTATGTGAGAACGTAGATTTCTGGGGAAAACTCGAAGGAAGTCTTTACGTTAAGGATACACTGACTCTCAAGGATACCTGCAGCGTGAACGGTGATCTGCACGTCAAGCGCCTTGTGGTGGAACTCGGGGCTCATTTCGACGGAACCTGCAAGATGCTGTCGGAAGGTGAGTTCGAGAAAGTTGCCGGGGCTCTGACCGGCCACAAGCCTGCACAGCAGAAACCGGCTGCATCCCAGCCTGCGGCTCCTGCCGTATCATAAATCTGATATCATGGCACATTCATACGAAGAGAAACTCGCGCAGTTCGGTCGTGTACTTGACATAATGGACAAACTGCGTGAGAATTGTCCGTGGAACGGAGCGCAGACAATGGAGTCCCTCAGGCCCATGACCATTGAGGAGACGTACGAGCTCAGTGATGCCATACTGAAGCAGTCGGAGAAGGATATCGAAAAGGAACTTGGGGATGTCCTCCTGCATGTGGTGTTCTATTCCAGGATTGCGCAGGAACAGGGAAGGTTCGATATCGCGGATGTCATGGAAAGGCTATGCGAGAAGATGATATTCCGCCATCCTCATGTATTTTCGGATACCAAAGTCGCTGATGCAGAGGAGGTCTCGGAGAATTGGGAGATGCTCAAGACGAAGGAGAAAGGCGGGAACAAGAGGATATTGTCCGGAGTTCCTGATTCCCTTCCTCCGATATTGAAAGCCTATTCGATGCAGGACAAGGCTCGCGGAGTGGGATTCGACTGGGAATGTCCGTCCCAGGTATGGGACAAGGTCAAGGAGGAACAGGGCGAATTCCAGGCCGAACTCGAGGCAATGGCTGAGGAGGAGAAGGGTATTTCTGTCAATGTCAATGAGGCTCCTGCCAAGGGTTCCGCCCGCGACAGGGCAGAGGAGGAACTCGGTGATTTCATGTTCGCCGTTGTCAATGCTGCCAGGCTCTACGGCCTGAATCCCGATACTGCACTCAACCGTGCCTGCGACAAGTTCCGCCGCAGGTTCACATATCTCGAGGAGAATACTATCCGCAAAGGCCGGAATCTTACCGACATGACCCTTGCCGAGATGGATGCCATCTGGGATGAGGCCAAGGCTAAGGGATTGTAATCATTAATTTATATGTCTGACAATCAGGAATTTGTGTTTCCTGCATGGCAGGAACGTACAGGGATGCTTGTGGGCGCTTCCGGACTTCGAACCCTGTCGGAAGCCCGGGTGGCTGTGATAGGAGTAGGCGGTGTAGGGGGCTATGCAGCCGAGATGCTTGTGCGTGCCGGAGTGGGGCATATCCTGACATTGGACAGCGACGAGGTCTCCGTCTCGAACCGGAACCGTCAGCTGATTGCGCTCGGTTCCACGACAGGACGACCGAAATGCGAGGTCCTCAGGGAGCGTCTTTTGGACATCAATCCGGATCTGGACATTGTGACAGTGGAGAAATTCATCATTTCAGAAGGGGCTGTGCCGGATGCCGGGTTCGAGGACAGCTCGGATACCCCTGCGGCCCTTCTCGACGGATATCATTTCGATTATGTAGTGGATGCCATTGACACCCTGAGCCCGAAGCTTGAACTCATCAAGTATTGCCTTGACAGGAAAATCCCTCTCGTCTCCTCGATGGGGGCCGGGGCAAAGTTCGACGTCACCAAGATCCGTATCACTGACATTTCCAAGTCTTTCCAATGCCCTCTGGCGCACATGGTCAGGAAGCGTCTCGGGAAGATGGGAATCCGTGCCGGTTTCAAGGCAGTGTTTTCAGAAGAAATTCCCGACCGGTCATCCATTGTATTGGAGGCCGGCCGGAACAAGAAGTCCCAGGTAGGGACAATTTCATATATGCCTGCCGTCTTCGGTTGCGCCTGCGCCCAGACGGTCATTACAGATTTGCTTAAGGTTTGACCTTGGTCCATGCGGAGTTGCGTCCGAGGGCTGGGACTCCGACATAGCCTCTCAAAGTGAGGTCCCCGTTAGGCTTCCTCTTGATGGTTGCCTTGTAGGTGTTGCCGCTTTCCGGGTCATAGATTGTTCCGCCTTTCCATTCTCCTTTTGACTCGTCAAAAGCCATGTTCTTGAGGATTACGGTGCCGGCGAGCACCCTGCTTCTCAAGCTCTTGTCGGGGTTCTTCACATCAAGGGCACCTTCATCCTTTGTCCAGATGAGAGTTCCGATGTATTTTCCGTCTGCCTTGGTGACCTCCACCTTGCCCGTACCGTTTTCCGAAAGGTAAGTCCCGAGGATGTCATCTCCGGTGGTCTGGGCGTTCATTGCAACGGCTGAAATTATCATTGCCGCAAGGATTGTGATTGCTCTTTTCATTTTTCTGTTTCTTTTTCGTCAGTGTGTTCCGAAAAATTGTCCTTTAGGAACACAAAATTGTTATTTTCGGCTTCTATTTGCGAATATACTGAATTATCGTCTATTGTCAAAAAAATAATGTATTTGTTACAATGTGAATATTTTCTTAATTTTGTGGGTTAATTGCAAAGACCCGGCTTGAAGGGTCGACGTTGTACTGAACAGAAATACATAAAGTATGCCTGAAAATAAACCTTGTTACAGAATCGTAGAGGTCAGGACCCGCAAGGAATTGAAACAGTTCATAAAGTTTCCTGATGAATTGTACCGGAATTGTCCCCAGTATGTTCCGCCTCTTCATGTGGATCAGGTCGAGAGCCTGACGAAAGATCCGGCTCTGGATTATTGCACACGCAGGATGTGGATTGCGATGGACGGAAAGAAGGTCGTGGGGAGAATCTGCGGCATGATTAATCCGAGATATAACGAGCTGTATTCCAAGAAAAGGGCGAGGTTCGGCTGGTTCGATACGATCAATGACATCGAGGTGGCGCGTCTCCTGCTGGAAACGGCCGAGGCATGGGCGAAGGAGAACGGCATGACCGAGGTTCACGGCCCGTTGTATTACAACACGTTGGGCAAGCAGGGAATGCTCGTGGAGGGGTTTGAGAACATTCCGCCGTTCAATTGCCTGTACAACTATCCGTATTACAATGAGCTTGTCACGGCTCTCGGATACGAGAAGGAATGTGACTGGCTTCAGTACAAGATGATATCGAATCAGGGATGTCCTGACAAGATGACAAGGATTGCCGGGATGCTGAAGGAGAGGTACAATCTCCATGAGGGTTGTCTCGACAAGCTCAAGAAAGACAAAGATTTGGTGAAGTATTTCTTCAAGGTGTACAATGAGAGTTTCGTCTCTACCGTGTACAATTTTATTCCGTTCACGGACAAGGAGATAGATCATGAGGCGAAGGTTTGCATGCCGTTCATCAACGACAAGGTGAGCAGTATCGTGCTGGACGAGGACAATAAGCTGGTGGCGTTCGGTATTGCTTTCCCGTTCATGTCCAGGGCTTTGCAGAAGGCAAAGGGCAAGTTGTTCCCGTTCGGCTGGTTTCATCTTCTGAAGGCAATGCACAATTACGAGACAGTGGACCTGATGTTGAACGGAGCTGTTCCGCAGTGGCAGAACAAGGGCGTGAGCGCAATTTTCCATTGTTCGATGGCGGACAAATACAAGAAATGCGGAACCGTATGGGCGATTTCGAATCCCCAGATTGAGACAAACGGGGCAGTTAACGTGTGGGGCAAATATGAACATGAGCTCTATATGAGGCGTCGCTGCTATGTGAAGAGTCTCGTTTAAGATGAATAATTTTAATGGCCGTGTGGCCGATTTTAGGTAATTATGGCAGATAATAATACGTTGCTTGAGAAGGTGCTTGGCCTTCAGGATAAATACCAGGCTCTCCAGGCTCAGCTGGCGGATCCGGCAGTGATGTCGGACATGAAGAAGTTCGTGCAGCTGAACAAGGATTACAAGGAGCTTGAGCCGATTATCCAGGCGGGTCTCGAGTACAAGAAGATGGTGGAGGAGCTTGCTTCTGCCAAGGATATCATGGCCAATGAGAAGGATGAGGATCTGCGCGAGATGGCTCGTGAGGAGATTGCCGAGATAGAGCCGAAGATTCTGGAAATGGAGCAGAATATCAAGCTGTTGCTGATCCCTTCCGATCCTGATGACGGCAAGAATGCGATGGTGGAGATCCGTGGCGGTACCGGTGGTGACGAGGCGGCGATTTTCGCCGGCGACTTGTTCAGGATGTATTCGAAATATGCCGAGAGCAAGGGCTGGAAACTGGAGGTTTCGGACCAGGCTCCGGGTACTTCGGGAGGCTACAAGCAGATTGTGTTCAAGTTGTCGTCCAATACTGACGGGGTTTACGGGACGATGAAGTATGAGTCCGGTGTGCATCGCGTGCAGCGTGTGCCGCAGACGGAGACTCAGGGCAGGATCCAGACGTCGGCTGCTTCGGTGGCTGTGTTCCCGGAGGCGGACGAGTTCGATATTGACTTGGATATGAATGATATACGTAAGGATACGTTCTGCTCTTCAGGTCCTGGCGGACAGGGAGTGAACACAACGTATTCTGCGGTGCGCCTGACGCATATTCCTTCGGGTATCGTGGTTCAGTGCCAGGAGGAGAGGTCCCAGCTGAAGAATCTGGACAGGGCGCTGGAGGAGTTGCGTACGCGTCTTTACAATATGGAGCATCAGAAGTATCTTGACGGTATTGCTGCGAAGCGCAAGACGATGGTGTCGACGGGTGACCGTTCCGCGAAGATCAGGACGTACAATTATCCGCAGTCTCGTGTGACGGATCATCGTATCAACTGGTCGATGTATAATCTTCCGGTTTTCATGGACGGTGACATCCAGGAGTGCATTGACCAGCTGCAGATCGCCGAGAACGCCGAGCGCCTGAAGGAAGCCGGGGAATAATTGCCTTCTGTGAGCCGGGTTATAGTGGCGACGGTGGAGGCGTGGTCGCCCGTGACCTCGTGAACGGGAGGGGCCCAAGCGCAAGCTTGGGAGGGATGAGCGAAGCGAACCTCCACAGTTGCCATTATACCCCGGCGAGGTAGAATATTGATGCTGATTACTATGCCTGATGGGCGGAATGATACCTCATTTCTCCGGATCAGGCCCTCCCAAGCGGAGCTTGGGCCCCTCCCTCTAGTGCCGAGGGCGGCAAGTCCTCCAAAATGAGACATTGCCCTCCCGGTATACAGGCTATCCAAGCGTGGATTACCCAGGCGTCATCAGACGCCGCGCGCAGAACAACGAAGCGCCGGCCCTGTGCTGATGGTGTGCACGGAGCGCTGATCGCCCCCTTGAAAAGGGGGTCGGGGGGATTGAATAAAGCGCCACACCCCCGTAATGGGGGCTGGGGGGAATTACAGAGGCGTCATCAGACGCCGCGTCGGGCCGGGTATTTGCACCGGCATACGATAAAAAATGCAAATACGGAAAGGCGCAAAGACGCCACACCCCCGTAATGGGGGCTGGGGGGAATTAACAGTGTGCTTGTAACCACTATAAAAACAAGAAAATGAAAAGCAAAGTATCAGTAACCTTCATGCTGATGTCCATACTCTTCACAGTATGTCTCATCGCATCAAACCTTTTCGCGACAAAAGTATTCGCATTGGGAAACATCACCCTTCCCGGCGCCGTCGTGATATTCCCGTTATCCTACATTCTCAACGACTGCTTCACCGAAGTCTGGGGATACAGAAAAGCCCGCCTCGTGATATGGACAGCATTCGCGATGAACTTCTTCGTCGCCGTTGCCGGGCAGTTGGTCGCATTGCTCCCCGGAGCATCCTTCTGGGACGGAGCGGAACATTTCAACTACGTTTTCACCATGGCCCCGAGAGTAGCCTTCGCCTCTCTCCTCGCCTTCCTCGCCGGCTCAACATTGAACTCCTTCGTAATCAGCAAGATGAAGATTGCCTCGAAAGGCAAGGCCTTCTCAGTCAGGGCCATTGTGTCGTCCATTGCAGGCGAGCTGCTTGACTCCCTGATATTCATGCCGATAGTCTTCTGGGGCACTCCGTTCAGGGCTCTCGCCTGGATGATGCTCGCACAGGTGACGTTCAAGGTATGCTATGAGATTGTCATCCTCCCTGTGACCGCGGCCGTCGTCAAAGCCCTCAAACGTTATGAGGGAGTGGATGAATATGATGAGAATATCTCATATAATCCGTTTAGAATCACCGATTTATAATAATTGTACGAATCCCCGCCGGTCATGGCACACTGCCGGCGGAAAATAATTTTTATCAATATGTCAGAAGGAAGAGAACTTGAGGGCCTGCAGTCCCTTGGAAATAAGACCGAATACAAGATGGATTATGCTCCGGAAGTGCTTGAGACTTTTGAGAACAAGCATCCCGACAATGACTATTGGGTGCGTTTCAATTGCCCGGAGTTCACGAGCCTTTGCCCGATTACCGGACAGCCCGATTTCGCAGAAATCCGCATCAGCTATGTCCCGGACCGCAGGATGGTCGAGAGCAAGAGCCTGAAACTCTATCTTTTCAGTTTCAGGAACCACGGCGATTTCCACGAGGACTGCGTTAACAAAATCATGAAGGACCTGATCCGCCTGATGGACCCGAAATACATCGAGGTTACCGGTCTCTTCACCCCTCGCGGAGGTATTTCCATATACCCTTACGCCAACTACGGCCGTCCCGGCACCAAATGGGAGCGCCTCGCAGAACAGCGCTTCGCCACGCACGAATAACCTGTCAAGCCCTTTCAGGTCGTTATCATGAGGCTTCTGTCAGCACACTACCCACTTCTCTATTCGCCTGAGCGATTAACTGAAGTTGGCCCCGACCTTGATGACGGTGCGGCCGTCGGCCTGCCAAGGAAGAGCATAGCCATTCTCGTCAATCTGCCTGAGGGCCTCTTCGGCTGAGCCATCGTACTTGAGCTCCATTATGTAGATGTATTTGTCCGTCTTCAGGAGCAGGTCAATGCGGCCGTTGCTGGTCTGGTGCTCGGCCTCGATATACAGGCCGCAGAGGCTGGTCACGATGAAGACCACGTTCTGGAACCAGTTCTCGGTGTCCTTGGCAATCTGGTCAGACTTCGCACCGGCGAAGAAAGACTGGAGGCGCTGCATGAAGCCCTCCGCATTGCCGGATTTGATGTCTGCCACGAATTTGCTGATTTCGAATGCGGATGAGGTATTACGTTTTGCCGTATAGAATGGCAGGAGGAATTTCAGGAATCCGTTCTCGACCTCCCGGTTCGGGAAACCGAGCTTGTAAAGTCCGAATTCGCTATCATAATCCTTTATCGTCAGATACCCGCTCTGATAGATGACAGGAATAGGATTGTCGTCATTGAAGATGCTCCCGAGTGTATCGGCGTCAGCCTCCATACTGGACATCTGTTCCAGATTGAAGTCAGCTTTCTGGAGAAGTTCGACGAGGAATGTAGGTGTGCCGGTCTCGAACCAGTAGCTGCCGTATCGCTGCTTTGAAAGAGTGTTCAGGATACTGAACGGATTGTACATCCCCGGGGTATCATAAGTGAAATGATATCCGTCATAGTCAAGTCTCAACTGTTCGCATGCCTGCTTGAATGTCTGGCCGTTTGCACGGGCGAGGCCGTTTATTTCATCGTCAAAATATTGATGCAGGTCGGCTTCGGAGATTCCGCAGAGGTCATAGTAGCGGTGGTCCATCGAAATGTCGTTGAGATTGTTCAGGTCGCTGAACACGCTGACTTTCCCGAACTTGGTGACGCCTGTCAGCAGGGCGAACTTGATGCAGGAGTCCATGCTCTTCAATGCCCCGTAGAACCCCTTCAATGTGCTGCGGTACTCCTGCTGGAGCGCTTCGTTACAAATGGCCTGAAGCATCGGTTTGTCGTATTCGTCGACGAGAATGACTACGTTGCGACCAGTCTTTTCCTTGGCGCGGCGGATGACTCCTTGAAATCTCAATGGAAACTCAGTCTCGACATTATTCCTGCCATAAGTCTCTTCCCACTGTTCAAGAGCAACATTCAAGACATTGTTCAGAGCTTCCGGAGTCGTATATTTCTGAGTATTCAAATCCAGATGCAGCACCGGATACTCCACCCAGTCTTTCTCCACCTCCGCCACGGCCAGGCCCTCGAACAATTCTTTCTTTCCGAGGAAATACGCCTCCAACGTGCTGATAAGCAGGCTTTTGCCGAAACGTCGCGGCCTCGAAAGGAAATAGTACTTCCCTTCTTTCACCATCTTGTACATCAGTCCGGTCTTGTCTACATAGACATATCCGTTCTCCCTGATTTCAGAAAAACTCTGTATTCCAATCGGATAAAGCATAATTCCTCCTTTCTTGCCGATAATGCAAATCTACATAAAAGTTTTCAATTTGTCGTAAATCAAATCGCCAACTGTCAGTGCAGGATATGTTAAAACAGCCTATATTATAAAAAGGCCTGGCTGAGGAAATCAGTCAGGCCTTTTGATGGACGGCGATCAGGATGTGACGGCCGTATGGGTTACTCTTTCGGGATGAGGGCGAAGGTGAGTTCACCTTTGCAGCAGAGCTTGCCGCCCACTTCGAGCTTTGCGGCGCAGAAATAGAGGGAGCCGCGCTTCTCTATGAGCCTGGCGGTAATCTCGCAGACATCACCCGGCTTAACCGGATTCTTGAAGCGGACCTTGTCGATTCCGGCATAAAGGGTGAGATGGCCCGGGATGTCCTCCTTGACCATGATGGCGCAGCTCTGGGCCATGATCTCGCACTGGATTACGCCAGGAACGATAGGGTTTCCAGGGAAATGTCCCCGGGTGAAGAATTCGTCTTCCTTGATCGTGTACTTGCAATGCGCAAGTCCGTTTTCGTCAATCTCGGCCTCGTCGACGAGGAGCATAGGCTCCCTGTGAGGCAGAAACTGTTTGATTTCTTCTTTGTTCATCTTATACAGGTTTTAGTACAGTCAGTCATTATTCTTCGTATTTCCTGAAGGCCACGCATGCATCGTGTCCGCCGAAGCCGAGAGAATCCGAGATTCCGATATTGATGTCGGACTTCACGGCCTTGTTCGGCGTGTAGTCCAGATCGCACTCAGGATCAGGAGTGTCGAGGTTGATGGTCGGAGGAACGATGCCGTTCTTCAGGGCAAGGATGGTCGCAATAGCCTCGGCAGCACCGGCGGCACCAAGCATGTGGCCTGTCATCGACTTGATGGAGTTGATGTGGGCCTTGTATGCGAAGTCCCCGAGGGCAATCTTGTAAGCCAGGGTCTCGGCTGCATCATTCAGCTTGGTTCCCGTTCCGTGGGCGTTGATATAGAGATTGTCCTTCTCCTTGTCGAATCCTGCCTCCTCGAGAGCGAGCTCGATACACTTGGCCTGAGTCGTTCCGTCCGGCCTCGGCGCTGTCGAATGATATGCATCGCAGGTATTGCCGTAGCCGACCATTTCGGCGAAAATCTTCGCCCCGCGGGCCTTTGCATGCTCATATTCCTCAAGGACAATGATGCCTGCACCGTCTCCCATCACGAAACCGCCCCTGTTCGCATTGAACGGAAGCGAAGCGTATTTTGGATCCTCGGCGCGCGAGAGTGCCTTTGCATTGGCGAAGCCTGCGATTCCGAGAGGAATTGTCGCATTCTCGCATCCTCCGGCGATGATAGCGTCGGCATATCCGTGCTTGATGGCCCTGAAAGCCTCCCCGATATTGTTCGTGGATGTCGCGCAGGCGGTCACCACGTCAATGGTCGGGCCGTTCGCATGATGCCTGATGGCGATATGTCCGGCTGCGATGTTGGAAATCATGGTAGGGATGAAGAGCGGCGATACCCACTGTCCTGAAGGGTCCTCTATCATCTTGGCGGTCTCCCTGTACTGAATCTCGAAACCACCGATGCCGGAGCCAACATAGACACCGAGCCTGAACGGGTCGATATTCTGGTCTTCGCCTTCAGTCTTCAGCCCGGACTGCTGCATTGCTTGCCAGGCAGCTGCGACTCCGTACTGGGTGAACAAATCCTGTTTCCTGCTGAAAGGCTTGTCGATGCCGTACTCCTCAGGCTTGAAGTTTTTCACTTTGCCTGCGATTTTCACCGGAAGCTTGTCGGTAGGGAAAGTGTCGATAAAATCGATACCGCATACACCGTTCACAAGGCTATTCCAGTATGTCTCGATATCATTTCCGATTGGGGAGATGATACCCATTCCTGTTACTACTACTCTTTTTGCCATTATTTTTTCAGATTAAATTATAGGTGCCGGAAACTCAGGCGAGAAGCGCAGGTGCATTTCTCAGGAGTTTCTCGGCTCCTTCCATTATGTCTTTCACAATTGCCTCGGCAGGCTCGGTTTTGGTGACCATTCCGGCCACTTCACCGGCAAGGAAGCTTCCCATGCTGTTGTCACCGTCGAATACGGCTTTGCGGAGAGAACCCTTGCCGAACTCCAGCACTTCCTCCTTGGACACTGCCGGGTCGTATTCCATCTTGAAGAATTTCTTCGCGAACGGGTTCTTGAGGCAGCGCACTGCATCTCCGAATGATTTTCCGGTGACCATTGTGCTGACGTCGGAAGCCTTGATGAGCTTTTCCTTGTAATTAGGATGTACGCAGCATTCGTCAGCCACGAGGAATCTGGTTCCGACCTGGACTCCCACGGCACCGAACATGAATGCGGCAGCTGCTCCTCTTCCGTCGAAAATTCCGCCGGCAGCGAGTACAGGGATATCGAGGGCGTCAATGATCTGGGGCACGAGAGCCATCGTGTGGTTGTCACCTACATGTCCGCCTGATTCAGCACCTTCAGCAACTACTGCAGTGGCGCCGAGTTCCTGCATCTTGAGGGCGTATGCCACGGATGCCACTACAGGAATCACCTTGATGCCGGCTGCCTTCCATTTCTCCATGTAGGCGGAAGGGGAGCCTGCTCCGGTGGTGAGAATCTTCACGCCTTCCTCGATGACCATGTCGGCTATCTCGGCCGCGTTTGGTGCGGCAAGCATGATGTTGACTCCGAAAGGTTTGTCTGTAAGTTCCCTGCATTTGCGGATTTCTGCTCTTACGGCTTCAGTGCCGAAGTTGATTGATGAGATAAGGCCCAGTCCACCGGCGTTTGACACGGCAGCGGCAAGCTTTGCATCGGCTATCCAGGCCATTCCTCCCTGGAACAAAGGATATTTTATCCCAAGGATATCACAAATTACACTTTTGATCATAAGATATAGGTTTTATTACAATCTGCAAAGTTACAAAAATTATTTATTCTACCATTCGAGGACTGCTGCTGCGGACAGGAGCCCGGCCCCGAACGCGCTGAATACCAATATGTCACCGCTCTTGAAGAGACCTGCCCTGTTGCACTCGTCAAGCAGGATGGCGCAGGATGCGGAAGACGAATTGCCGTGATCCCTGATGTTCACCGGGAACTTGGAATCCGGCTCGTCGAGGTACTTTTTTATAGCGTCGATGATGCGCAGGTTGGCCTGGTGCACCATATAGTAGCTGACGTCCGACTTGGTGAGGCCGACTTCTTCGAGCAGGGCTTCGACCTCGGTCGTGGATGCCCCCACGGCGAACTTGAACACCTCCTTGCCCCTCATCTGGAGAGGTACGTCGGACTCCTCCTTGGTGATGTACGGGGTAGGCATTAGTGTGCGTTTCTGCCAGATTTTGGTGGAGTCCGGCCTGGCATTCAGCCTGATCCCTTTCAGGTTGTCACCCTTCGTGAACACGGCTGCTCCGGCTCCATCCCCGAACAGTACACACGTGGACCGATCAGTCCAGTCCGTCATTCTGGTAGGCTCTTCTGCGCTGACTATGAGCACGTTCCTGACTTTTCCGGCGAGGAAATGCGTCTCTGCAATCTCCATTGCATAAATGAAGCCCGGACATGCGCAGTTGATGTCGATGCACGGGCAGGTGAGACCGATCTTTTCGGCGATTATGCAGCTCAGGCTCGGGGTGATATATTCGTTTACGACATTGGAACAGATGAAGAAGTCTATCTCCTCCGGCCTGAGTCCGGCCATATCCAATGCTCTGCGGCAGGCGTCGGCTCCAAGATCCTCCACTGTCTCGTTTGTGATTACGTGCCTGCTTTCAATTCCGGTGCGGGGAATTATCCATTCGTCCCCGGTGTCGAGGAATTCCGACAGCATGGCGTTTGTCACGACTTTTGATGGAATCGCGCTTCCAGTTCCGATAAGTTTCATTATAGTCCTCTTGGTTCTATTGTTGCATATTTATAGTTGTACGGGTGCAAATTTATCTCGAATTCTGCCAACTCTGAAATGAATGTGGCGAACCCGGCCGGTTTAACCCGTCCTTTTGGCGAGATGGCCGGATAAGGGGTGAATTTCGCCTTTCAGGGGATTATTTTAGCCGGGAAATTGCTATCTTTGCTATCGAAAACGTATGGATTATGACAGACAGATATAAAGTTCCGAGCTATTTCAGGCAGAAGTACCAGCTTATCGCGACTGTGACTTTCACGGCGTTCTTCTCCTTGGTTTTCATGCTCGTCAGCATACCGTTCTCGCACAATGTCTGGTTCGAGCTCGGACCTTCGAAGGCCTTCATGTTCACTGCGGCCTTCTTCATCCTCGGCCTTCTCATCATCATCTTCAGCAAGCGCCTGATGTATTCGACACGCATGCAGGACATGAGCTATCTGCAATATGTGCTCTGGGATTTCGCGGAGGTCATCGTCATCTGTTTGCTGTATACCCTGTTTTCTCTCAAGGGAGATTCTCTCGGAATCATCGAACTTTCCAACAACTCGTTCATCCGCATTTTCCTGAACGCCTTCATATATTGTTTCGTCTCTCTCATCATCCCTTATATCATAGCGGGGATGTATTTCGCCATCATCGACAAGAACAATACAATACGCCTGATGAACTACGCAAATGTGGTTTCCGACGAGCCGATTCTCCCGAAGGACGAGCAGAAAATCACACTTTTCGACAGCAGCGGCGTGCTCAAACTCTCATTGAGACTGTCGAGCCTGTATTACATCGAGTCGGATGACAATTATATAATCGTCTGGTATTCAGACAGCAAGGGAGAACTGAAGAAATACATGCTCAGATGCCGCCTGAAGACTGTGGAGGAAAGTTTCAAGGGCAGCAGTCTCGTACGCTGCCATCGCAAATACATTGTCAATATGGACAAGGTGAAAGTGCTCCGCAAGGAGAAGGGCGGATATGAGCTTGAGATTGACAATGATCTCATTGCCACGATTCCGGTGACGCCAACCTATGCCGAGAACGTGCTCGGACTTCTCAAGAAGGACGAAGCCTGAATCTTGATTATTTCTTTCTCCTCTTTGCAGAACGAAGCCTGTAGGCGCTCTCAACGAGAAGCTGGTCGGCGAGTATCCCTCTCGCTGCCAGGATGTTGAGAATTACGCACACCACAGGGAACACCGCTGAGACCTTGAAAACAAGTCCTGTTCCCCTGCATGAGAAGAAATCCACGGCCAGCCATATCTGGAGGGCGAGCGTGATGATTGCGCTCAGGATTGCCGTCCTCATCTGGAATACCCTGAACTTGTATGTGGTGAGGGCCAGGATGTTGAGAAGAAGTATCACTATCAGGAGAATGGCATACGGGATGTAGGCGAAATATTTGAATTCCTCCACGGACGTGCCGTCAGCCCCGTACAATGCCGCTTTCACTCCGAAGACCATCACCGCCGTGAGTATGGTGGAGATGGCGAGGTATAATGTCTGTATTCTTTGCCACATGTTTTCTGTCGATTTTTTGAATTTGCGGATGCAAAAATAGGAAATTAACCATTAAAAAACTAACTTTGGTCGCTAAGGAGGCGCAATTTGTCTCCGCTATCAGTGAAATGGATAAAGAACGAAGCATAGACAGGCTTGCCAGGTACATCATTTACGGCATAGGAACGGCATTGACACTCGTCCTGTGCTGGTATTTCAGGAGCGTCCTCCTGTACATTGTGCTTGCATCAGTGTTATCGTTGCTTTGCCGGCCTGTGATGACGGCCCTGTCAAGAGTGAAAATAGGGCGCTTCAGGATTGCTCCTGTACCTGCTGCTGTCCTGTCCCTCATTGCGGTGATTCTGCTTTTCCTGCTGATAGTCACCCAGATAGTTCCTATCGTGACGAGCATAATCAGGACTATTTCCGACAATATAACAATGTCCGACTATTCTATTCCGGTGGATGCGTTCAAGGTCTTGATGGCGGACATAAACTCCTGGCTGATAGAACATTTCCCTGACTTCGGACCGGATTTCAGAATCGAGGCCGCCGTGGGAAAATTCATCAAGAAGATGTTCGATGCGGGCTCGTTTTCGGCTGTCGTGGAATACGTGGCCTCATTCTTCGTATCATTCGGAGTGGGAATATTTTCGGTGGTGTTCATCTCGTTCTTCTTCATCAAGGACTCTTCTCTCTTCGGCAGGATAGTGTCCTCGTTCGTGCCGGACAGGCTGGAGAATGACGTGATCACGGCGATCTCGGACATAGAGCATCTGCTTTCGAGATATTTCGTAGGACTGGTCATAGAGGTGCTCGGCGTGGCACTCTTGAATTTCCTCGGGCTGTGGCTCGTGGCGCGCATCGGCATATCCGCCGCAGTCGGTATCGCTTTCATCACCGGAATGATGAACATCATCCCGTATGTGGGACCACTCGTGGGCGGCATTATCGGGACAATCCTGTCCATAGTGCTGAAATTCACCGCTGCCGGATTCGGAACGGTGAATTTCTGGGGATTCGTAGTATTGCTTGTGGCGGTATTTGCCGTGACGCAGCTGGTGGACAATTTCCTTTTCCAGCCGCTCATCTATTCGACCAGCATCAAGGCCAGTCCTTTGGAGATTTTCATAGTCCTCCTCATTGCCGGACATGTCGCAGGAATGCTGGGGATGCTTGTCGCTATTCCGGCCTATACCGTAGTCCGCGTCGTCGCCGGACATTTCTTCTCGCGGTACAAGCCTATCAGGCGCCTTACCGGAACCGGGCAGTCTACCTGATTGCAGCGAGCTTCTCAAGCGAGAGCTGTACAAGTTCCCTTACGCGCGGCTTGTAGTCCGTGTTGCTGTTCTTCAAATATCTGTTGGCTATTGCGCAGCATACCGTGCCGGCCTGATGTCCGAGGTGTGCGGCAAGACCTGCGACAGCCGAGCTTTCCATCTCGAAATTGGTAATCCTGTATTCCCCGAACCTGAATGACTCGAATGTGTCGAGCATGTCAGGCATTGCAAGCGGAAGCCTGACAACCCGGCCCTGAGGCCCGTAGAAGCCCTGGGCTGAGATTGTAACGCCTTTCACGGTGCAGTCCCTGAACGCTTCGGTGAGTTTGTCCCCGGCTTTGACGAAATACGGCGAGCACAGGTGGCTGTCCCATTCTGTATGCTTTTTGAATGCTGCCTCCATTTCCCTGATATTGATCTTGTCGCGGTCAGCGTACCAGTTGAGGAGACCGTCGCAACCTACTGATATTTCGGAGAATATGAAAGATCCGACAGGGATGTCCGGCTGGATTGCGCCCGTCGTGCCGATTCGCAATATCGTCAGGGTGCGGTGTTCCGGTTTGATTTCCCTTGTGGTGAAATCCACGTTCGCAAGTGCGTCCAGTTCGGTCAGTACAATGTCAATGTTGTCGGTTCCGATTCCCGTCGAAAGCACGGTAATGCGTTCTCCTTTGAACTTTCCCGTGATGGATACGAATTCGCGTGATGCATTCCGGAATTCCTTCTCTTCAAGAAATTCCCCGACCATGTCCACTCTGCCGGGATCTCCCACGAGTATGACTTTGTCTGCAAGTTGTTCCGGTTTCAGGTGGATGTGGAAAGCAGACCCGTCACCGTTGATTATCAATTCTGATTCTGGTATTCTCATGTCAATACGTTTTTAGTGTTCCATATTCCAGCTGACTGCAATCAGCCATATGCAAAAATATGAAATTTTGTCAATATACAATCATCCCGGCGAGTTCTTCCGCATTGTCCGCTATGCCCCAGGGCTTTCCGGCCTCGAGTTCGGCCCTTGAGCGGAATCCCCATGAGACCCCTATGGTCCTTACTCCTGCATTGGCCCCGGTCTGCATGTCCACGTCAGAATCTCCGACATAGACTACTTCATTTTTCGCTGTGCCGGGCATCTCCGACATTATCTGATATACGATTTCCGGGTCCGGCTTGATGGGCTGTCCTTCACGCTGCCCGAGTATCTTCACGAAGTCGAACTCCCCGAAGAAATGCCTGATGAGTTTTTCGGCCCCGTCCTGGTATTTGTTCGATGCTACGGCCGGGCGTATTCCTGCCGAGGTGATCTTGCGCAGCATTTCCGTAATCCCCGGATATGGCCGGGTGAAATCGCATTTGTGTTCATCGTAATACGGCAGGAAAAGTTCTGCCATCCTTTTCACCATGGCCTCATCTGCCTTGCCCTCAGGCAATGCTCCGCGGAAAAGGTTGTAGATTCCCCTGCCGCACAATGTGTAATAATCCTCTATGGGCCGCTCCGGGAATCCGCAGACTCCCAGGGCATGGTTCGTAGCCCTTCCGAGGTCCTGCACCGTGTCGAGCAGGGTCCCGTCCAGGTCAAATATTGCAATTTTTGTCATAAAAAAGTGTAGAAAAATTTAAATGTGCAATGGTTTGGCGCAAGCTGCCACTATCTTTGCATCAGGAAACAAAAAAACTCCAGATATTATGAAAAGCACAGATTTCAACCTCGAGGCTCTCAGCAGCCTGTTCTCGTCAGAAAACACTTACAGCGAGATGATGGATATGGTACGTGATCTTGGTCTCGAACTTACCGAGGTGAGCGCCGTGGCCTGACGAGGGATACTGCGATGCTTTCCTTGTCGTGGGATAGGCTGATTTTCAGCTGGCGCAAGGATGCCTCACCTTTCTTCTTGCTGTTGAGTACCCTGTCGGAAATAATGAATTCCGATACCGGTTCCTCAATGTATTTCATTATTGCGCGCTTCAGCGGCCTGGCCCCATAATTCGGGTCGTAGCCGGCATCGGCGACGAATTTCTTCGCGGAAGGTGTCACGTTCAGTTTGTATCCTGCCTCCTCCGCGCGTGTCCTGAGGCCTCTCAACTCGATGTCCACAATCTTCTCTATGTCTTCACGGCCGAGCGGATTGAAGAACACTTTCTCGTCCACACGGTTCAGGAACTCAGGGGAGAATGCTTTCCTGACAGCCTTCTCGAGCACTATCTGCCTGTCCGTCACCATGTTCCTGCCGGAAGTGCTGAACCCGATTCCTTTTCCGTATTCCTGGATGTCCCGGCTGCCTACGTTGGAGGTCATTATTACGATTGTATTCCGGAAATCCACGGTACGTCCCTCGCTGTCTGTCAGACGTCCGTCATCAAGCACCTGGAGCAGGATGTTGAAAATGTCCGGATGTGCCTTCTCAATTTCATCCAAAAGGACCACGCAATATGGTTTCCTGCGGACCCGTTCGCTAAGCTGTCCGCCCTCTTCATATCCTACATATCCCGGAGGCGCCCCGATAAGTCTTGAGACATTGAACTTCTCCATATATTCGCTCATGTCGATGCGGACCATATTTTCCTCCGAGTCGAACAGATATTCGGCGAGTCTTTTGGCCAGTTCCGTCTTGCCCACTCCGGTCGGACCGAAGAACAGGAATGAGCCTATCGGCCTTCTAGGATCCTTGAGTCCGGCACGGTTCCTCTGGATGGCGCCGACTATGGTGTCGATGGCCTCGTCCTGGCCTATGATGCTGTTCTTTAGGCGTTCCCGCATCTTCATTATCCTGTTGCCCTCCGACTCTGCCACCTTGTTCACAGGGATTCCGGTCATCTTGGACACCACCGTGGCAATGTCTTCCGCCGTGACTGTCCCGCTGCCTTCCGGCTGGCGCAGCCTGATCATCGAGCCGGCCTCGTCCATCGCGTCTATCGCCTTGTCAGGCAGGGATTTGTCGGAAATGTACCTGTCCGTGAGCCTGACGCAAGCCTCTATGGCCTCGTCGGTATATTTCACCTTGTGGAAAGCCTCGTAATTCTCCTTCAGGCGTTCCAGGATGCTGATGGACTGCTTCACGTCAGCCGGCTCCACGACTATTTTCTGGAATCTGCGGTCAAGCGCCCCGTCTTTCTCGACGATTTTGGTGAACTCGTCCATCGTGGTGGCTCCTATGCACTGGATTTCTCCCTGGGCAAGAGCCGGTTTCAACATATTGGCCGCATCCAGGCTGCCCTGTCCTCCGCCTGCACCCACTATCGTGTGGAATTCGTCGATGAACAATATCAGGTCAGGGTCGGAGCTCACTTCCTTGATGATGGTCTTGACACGTTTCTCGAAATCGCCGCGGTATTTCGTGCCGGCCACCACCGATGCAATGTCCAATGAAATGATCCGTTTCTTCGCAAGCACGGGAGATATTGTGCCGTCTGCTATCCGGAGGGCGATTCCTTCCACTATGGCCGATTTTCCCACTCCGGGCTCCCCGATGAGCATAGGATTGTTCTTTTTCCTCCTTCCGAGAATCTCGATTACTCTGGAAATTTCGTTGTCACGTCCCACGACAGGGTCAAGGCGCCCCTCCGACGCAGCTTTGGTCAGGTCAATCCCGAATTCGGTGATGGAGTCAGCCTTGTTTCCGGTCTGGCCTCCTCCGCCTGTCTCGTCACCGATTTCGTCTCCGTCATCTCCTGTCTCGTTTTCGGCCGAGAGCATCCCGTTCTTCTCCATATATGTAAGGAGCCTGCCGTAGTCCACTCCTATGTTTCTCAGGTATGCCTGGCCGTAACTTCCTGTGGTCCTGCACAATGCGAGCAGGAGATGCTGTGTCCTGGCCTCCGGGCATTTCAGCCTCGTGGCTTCCATTATGGTGATGCTCAATACATTCTGTGCCCCGCGAGAGAACGTGATGTGCTCCAGCTCGGAGTAGGGGATATTTTCGTTGGTGAAGATTCTGCTGTCAATGAAACGCTTCATTGACTCAAGCTCCGTCCCGAGGCCCCTCAGGGCTTCGCATGCGGCATTTTCATTGTGCCTGATGATTCCGAGAAACAGATGATCCGGGCCGATGCCGTAGCTTCCGGTCCTCATCGCCTCTTCCCTGGCGTAATTGATGATATTGTTAAGTTCTTCCGATACTCTTATTTCCATATTCTTTCCCTGATTGGCCTGCACGTGATTCTGTGCCGGCCAGCTTTTGCAAATATAGGTAAAACGAACGGAATAATGTTTATTTTCATGTTCCGCAAGTCGATTTGCGCCCCGATATTTTGTCGGCTGATAAAAAATTCCTAAATTTGTATGCTTATGACTACGTGTTTCATGGGCATTTTTATTGAATAATTAACTTAAGTTTCGCAGAGCGAAACAACTGCTTTAGAGGCCTTCAGGCCGAGGGTAAGTCCCTTTCCCGGGGAAAGGGACTTAGGAAAAGGGTAGCGTATACAAAAAATGCGCGTGGGCCTTTTGCTCGTACAGAGCAATAAATCCTCTGAAAAGCAGCAATTTGCGGCTTGCGAAACTTGAATAAATAAGATGGAGAATATGGAAGAAAACAAGAACGGAATGGAGCAGGAGGAGCAGACAGGACCTAAGGGAATTATCGAGGAGGTGAATATAGATCAGGAGATGCGCTCCGCCTATATCGACTATTCCATGTCCGTGATAGTGTCCAGGGCTCTTCCGGATGCCCGTGACGGACTGAAGCCGGTTCAGAGGAGGGTTCTTTTCGGAATGGAGGGGCTTGGCCTCGACTATTCGGGACAGACCAAGAAATCCGCGAGAATCGTCGGTGAGGTGCTCGGTAAGTTCCACCCTCACGGAGACTCGAGCGTATATGACGCCATGGCGCGTCTCGCACAGAACTGGAACCAGAGATATCCTCTCGTTTACGGACAGGGTAACTTCGGCTCAATGGACGGTGACCCGGTCGCTGCCATGCGATACACCGAGGCGAAACTCGAGAAACTTGCAAACGATGTCCTCGGCGACATGGACAAGGATACTGTGGATTTCCAGCTGAACTTCGACGACTCCATACTCGAGCCTACGGTCCTGCCTACCAAGGCCCCGCTGCTGCTCCTGAACGGATCGGCCGGTATCGCTGTCGGAATGGCTACCAACATGGCTCCGCACAATCTCGGAGAATGCTGCGACGCCATCTGCGCCTATATTGACAATCCTGACATCGACACTGACGGCCTCATGCAATATATCAAAGGACCTGATTTCCCGACCGGAGGCATTATCCAGGGCATCCAGGGCATCAGGGATGCATACGAGACCGGACGCGGAAGGGTGATTGTCCGTGCCAAAACCGAAATCGAGGTCGACAACAACGGTCGTGAGACCATCGTCGTGACCGAGATTCCTTACATGGTGAACAAGAAGGAGATGCTTGAGAAAATCGGCCAGATGGTCGATGACAAGAAAATCGAGGGCATCACCTATATGAATGACGAGACATCCCGCGAGGGTGTCAGGGTGATTTTCAGGGTCAAGCAGGGAGCCAATTCGAACGTGGTGCTGAACACCTTGTTCAAATATACCCCGCTCCAGTCGAGCTTCGCGATAAACAACGTTGCCCTCGTCAAAGGGCGTCCGCGCACATTGAGCCTCAAGGAAATCATCAAGGTATTCGTGGATTTCCGCCACGATGTGGTGGTCAGAAGGACCCGCTTCGAGCTGGACAAGGCCAAGAAAAGGGCTCATATCCTCGAAGGTCTCATCAAGGCCATTGACGTGATTGACAGGATTATAGCAATCGTAAGATCATCCAAGAACGTAGAGGATGCAAAGAATGGGCTCATCGAGGAGTTCGGGTTCTCGGATCTCCAGGCGCAGGCCATTGTCGAGATGAAAATCCGCCAGCTTACAGGACTCGAGAGGGAGAAGCTGCAGGCTGAGTACGATGACCTTGAGAAATTTATCGCTTATTGCAATGACGTGCTCGCAAATGTTTCCATGCAGATGGACATCATCAAGAACGAGACAATGGACCTCAAGGCCAGATTCGGAGATCCTCGCAGGTCCGAAATCGTGCCGACTGCGGACGAGTTCAACCCGGAGGATTTCTATGCTGACGACGACGTCGTCATTACAATATCTCATTTCGGCTACATCAAGCGCACGCCTCTCACCGAGTACCGTACCCAGAACAGGGGAGGTGTCGGCATGAAGGGAAGCGCCACCCGTGACGAGGATTTCATCGAGCATCTGTATGTTGCCAATATGCACAGCACCATGCTTTTCTTCACCGAAAGCGGAAGGTGCTTCTGGCTTAAGGTTTACGAGGTGCCGGAGGGATCTCGTTCATCCAAGGGCCGTGCTATCCAGAATGTCCTCAGCATACCGGATGACAAGATCAAGGCCATCATCAATGTTCCGACCCTCAACGACCAGGAATATATAAACAGTCATTATATCATCCTCGCCACGAAGCAGGGAATCATCAAGAAGACCTCTCTCGAGGCATATTCGAGACCTCGTGCCAAGGGCGTTAATGCCGTGAACGTGCGTGAGGGAGACGAACTTCTCGAGGCAATATTGACCGACGGACGTTCCCAGGTGCTCATCGCAAGCCGCAACGGAAGGTGCGTAAGGTTTGACGAATCTGATGCGAGACCACTCGGAAGGACTGCTACCGGTGTCCGTGGCATCAATCTTGATGAGGACGACTCGGCTATCGGAATGGTATGCTATGAGCCTGAGAGTGAAGATGCTGCAGCACACACACTCCTTGTGATTGGCGAAAAGGGCCTCGGCAAGCGTACTGATTTCGAGGAATACCGCAAGACGAGCCGTGGCAGCAAGGGTGTGAGGACCATGAACATCACCGACAAGACCGGTTCTGTCGTGGCAATGAAGAATGTCACCGAGGACAATGACCTCCTGATTATCACCCAGAGCGGAATCATCATCAGGATGGCAGTGTCCGACATCAAGCAGGCAGGGCGCAACACCCAGGGAGTCAAGCTGATAAACATAAGGGACAATGACTCCATAGCTTCGGTTTCGGTAGTTGCCAAGAGTGAGGAACCTGAAGTCAGGGAAGCTGAAGGAGCCCCGGATGCCGGAGCACAGGAAGGAACCACTGAAACCCCGCAGAATGAAGAATAATTAATCAATAATCATAATTGTCATGAAACGAATTCTCATCGCATTGGCATTGTTCGCCTCGGTGCAGGCAAGCAACGCACAGGTAAAGCCTGAAGACGCCAAAAAAGCTATTGACGCTGCAGTAGCCGCTTCCCAGAACGAGAAGAAGGCTGAGAAAGTGGCCACATGGCTTACTCTCGGACAGGCATATATCAAGGCTTATGACGCTCCGGCCGGCAATCTCTGGCAGGGTGCTTCAAAGCAGGAGCTTGCTCTCATCATGGGCAATGCAAAACCATCATTCTCAGAGGCTGTGACCATCCAGGGCGAGCCTATGACCAAGGAGGTATATGCTGACAAGAACCTCTATTTCAACCAGAACGGCCAGCTTGCCATCATTGAGGTTACCAAGCCGGTTGACCCTGAGGCTCTTACCAAGGCCGTTGATGCATACAAGAAGGCTTATTCAGTTGACGTCAAGAAGACCAAGACCAAGGATATTTCCGCTGCTCTCGAGTCTATCGGACAGAAGTATATCTCCGAGGCTTACAACAAGTACTCTTTCGGTGACATTGCAGCAGCCAGCGAGCTTTTTGAAAAAGCAGCTGAGGTTGAGGCCGTTGCTCCGCTTTCAAAGCTTGACACCACCGCTTATTACAATGCAGGTTTCACTGCATGGGCTGCCAAGGATTACAACAGGGCAAAGCCTCTCTTCGAGAAATGCTACAACGTAGGTTACTATTATGAGGGCGGCGAGGTGTTCGCAAAACTCGCTGACGTGGACACTGTAAATACCAAGAAGTATCTTGAGGAAGGTTTCGAGAAATTCCCTCAGAGCCAGAGCATCCTCATCGGTCTCATCAACTATTATCTGAAGAGCAACGAGAGCACTGACAGGCTCTTCGAGCTTCTTGACAAGGCAAAGGCCAACGAGCCAAACAATGCTTCTCTCTACTATGTTGAGGGCAATATCCGCTCCCAGCTCGGCGATACTGACAAGGCTGTCGCAGCTTACGAGAAGTGTGCAGAGATCAATCCTGATTATGAGTACGGTTACATCGGAGAAGGCACAATGTTCTACAACAAGGCCATTGAGATCCAGACCAAGGCCCAGGAAGAACTTGATGATGCGAAGTATATGGAACTCGTGAAGGAATTCGAGACCGCTCTCAAGTCCTGCATCGCTCCGTTCGAGAAGGCTTTCAACATCACCAAGGATGAGGCTGTCAAAGTCGGCGTTTCAGAGTATCTGAAGAATGCATTCTACCGTTTCCGTGATGAGAGCTCCGAGTTCATGGAAGGATACGAGAAATATTCCAAGATTTCAGCAGATGGCAGGGCTCAGTAGGGGACTGCGCAATAGCTGATGATAAATGGGGGCTTGACTTTCCAGTCAGGCCCTTTTTGTGTCTTAAAAGGGCTATTTTTAGGAATTTTTACCTAAAAAGCGTAGAAAATATTAAATTTGTCGTCTAATGGATATAAAACGACGACAATGATGGAGTACTTTATACAGACATTCGGGAGGACGGTAAGGAATTGTTGGAATATGCCTGCACTGCAGGATTACCGCGAGCCGGTGATGACTTATGGGGAACTGGCGGAGGAAATAGAGAAGATACATATCTATTTCCGGGCTGCAGGACTGAAACACGGAGACAAGATTGCAATAAATGCCAGGAGTTCAGCCAAATGGGCCCAGACATTCATGGCTGCCGTCTCCGGAGGATATGTCGCCGTGGAATTGCTGAACGGATATATGCCGCATGACATACAGGCTCTCGTGAACCATTCTGACAGCCGTATCCTGTTCACGGAGAAATCCATATTCAAGGACATGGACTTCGACGGGATGCCGGGACTCCTCGGTGCAGTGGACCTCAGGAGCGGTGAACTGCTCGCTTCGAGGAACGGATTCGCAGATGTCTATGAAGCTCGTGACACCATGTTCGCGCAAGCGCATCCGGACGGATTGAAACCGGAGGACGTGAACTATCCGGAGCGTTCCATGGACGACCTCTGCGGGATAATGTACACCTCCGGCTCGACCGGATTCCCGAAAGGTGTAATGCTCACTGTCAGGAATTTCAGTGCCAACGTGGACATGCTGCCATCGCATTTTCCCTACAGGCAGGGCGAGAGTTTCGTCAGCGTGCTTCCTTATGCCCATATTTTCGGACTCACATTCGACATGATTACTCCGCTGTGCTGCGGAATGCACCTCGTCGTGCTGTACGTACCGCCGGTACCGACCAATCTCAAGCATGCCCTCAGGGAGCACCGTCCGAAGCTTTTCTTCTCGGTTCCTCTCGTCCTGGTCAAGATGATCGAGGATTCCATAGGGGAATTCGTGAACAGCCGTTCCGGAAAGGCAAAGCTCGCCGCCTGGCAGTCCAATCCGGATTATTGTGACGCGCTAAGAACCATTTTCATGTCCGCAATGGGAGGCTCCCTTGAAGTTTTCGTCACTGGCGGGGCCGCAATTCCGGACCAGGTGGAGCAGCTGCTTGCAGTGAAACTCAGGACTCCTTTCGTGACAGCCTATGGAATGACGGAATGTGCCCCGACAATCTCATTGGGGCGTCCGGGAGCCTATAAGCTGAAGTCCGTCGGAGAATATGTAAGCGAACATATTGAATTGAAAATCAATTCGGTGAACCCATCCAAGATAGCAGGTGAAGTTTTGGTGAAGGGGGACTGCGTATTCCCGGGATATTACAAGAATGAAGAGGCTACGGCTGCAGTGTTCACGGAGGACGGATGGTTCAGGACCGGTGACCTCGGAACATTGGACAAGGAAGGCACACTTTTCCTCGTGGGCAGGAGCAAGAGCATGATTCTCTCTTCCAACGGGCAGAATATCTATCCGGAGGAAATCGAAGTGATATTGAATAATATGCCGTTTGTCTCGGAGTCATTGATAGTCAGCAGGAAAGAAAAACTGGTCGCGATAATCGTGCCTGACCAGAACGCTCTCGCCGATGCCGGGACAGACGCGGAAAGCCTTGTCAGCATAATGGATTCGAATCTCGAGTCGCTCAACAAGATTGTCCCGGCCTACTCCCTCGTGTCATCGTACGAATTGCATTACGAGCCTTTTGCCAAGACTCCCAAGGGCAGCATCAAGCGTTTTCTGTATCAGTAAAGATTGCTTGCTACATAGTGCGGCCGCACGACAGTAAAAGTTCAGAATGTCTTCTTGACAAGCTCATCCATTTTCTTGAGGATTTTAATTACCATCGGGAGCTGGACGAAAGCAGCCACGAGGATTATTACAATCGGGAGACCCCGGCAGAGATCGGTCATATACTTTGTAAATCCGCATTCAGGGAGCAGCTTGAGTATAGGGAGGAGCAGAATTCCGACGGCTCCCGTATATATTATTCCCGTCAGGCTTTTGAACTGGAGGTTGAAGGCTTTGTAGGCAAGCCGCAGCTTTGCTGTAACGTTATCGTTGTTATCGAACGGCCCGTCAGCCGCTTTTCTTTTCCAGTAAATCTTGCTGTCACATTCGTGTACGAAAATATCTCCGCAGGATGACCTGAAATTGACATAATCTTCGTTGCTTTTGTTGATATAGTCCTCATCAAAGTCAATCTGGAATATGAACTCGCCTGGTTCCGACCTCTTGAACCTGTAAAAGTAAACGTCGGCATGCCATAGGCACCAGCCCTGCCGGGACATCTCATTCAGCCATCTTTCTTCCTTGTCGAAGTCGATGAACCAGTTGAACACGATTTTTTTCGTTTTCATTGCCTTATCCTTTAATTAGTTCTCTTCCATTAGAAACAAGTTCCTCAAGGCGTTCCAATTCCGCCTTCAGCGCCTCCTGTCCGGCATCGGTGATTTTGTACATCTTCCTTCTGCTGTCCGGGTCCGTACTTTCCCCGCCAGGGGCGATCCATCCTTTTTCAAGGAGGTTGGAAATAGCTCCATACAATGTTCCTGCAGAAAGAATCAGCCGGCCTTTGCTCAATGCCGATGTCTTCTGCATTATGCCATAGCCGTGCATCGGTTCCTGCAATGCAAGAAGGATGTAGTATATCGATTCCGTCAATGCTGATGCTGAACTGTTCATATATCGCCTATTATTATATCGGTTGACGATACAAAGATAGGCAATATATTTGAATATGCAAAAAAAAGTGACGGGTGAACCTTATAAGGATGGATTCAATAGTTCTTCATAGAGGGCTACGGGGCCGAGATGCCATAGTTTGCTTGATTCGTCAGCAAGACGCGGGTAGAGTTCCGAAGCATATATCTTCTGGATTGCTTCTATTTCGCTGCACCGTTTATCTTCAGCGTAAATCCGGGCTATACCTGCTATTATTCCGGGAAGAAGCAGATAAAGATTTTCTTTATTAATATCTGTCATAGCGCAACTCTCTTTGATTCTATAAATGTGATGAACTTCAGGGACAGAGGCGTGTTGAACAGCAATTGGTCGACAAGGGTGTAAGTCTTCAATTCTTGAATGAGCGTCTGCTTGCTGATGAGCCCGGCTTCGTACAATGCGAATTGGGGGGCATAGACACGGTCATTGGCAACCGGTCCGTAAACAAAGTCGTAATTATGGTCAAATAAACGGTTATTACGGTTGGAATAAACAAAATCAACCCATTCTTCTGAAGGAGAGTCGAACCAAAGGGTGTTGGCATTTCGGATAGCTTCTACATCAATCTCATAAATATTGACGTATGCGTTCTTCTGAGTGTTCTTTATACGTCGCAATGCCCATTGTTCAGCTTGAACATAGTCAGTTGTGGTATAAAAACCGCTGCCATAGTCAAGTGTCCGGTTGGGTTTGCGTATCTCCGGGTGTGCAACCACATCTATGCTTCCGTGGTAGAGTCTCATTTGCATTGTCTGTTTATATATTCATCAATCTCTTCAATGAGCCATTGGTGGCTTTGGGTGTGCAGTACTTCAAAATTGTCGGAAAGATATCGGTCAACCCCTTTCTCAAAAAAGAGTTTTGCCACTTCTTCGCCCGCCATTCCTTTGGCAGCCTTATATTGCTCAATGCAAAAAGCAATAAAATATGATATTTTGTTTGTCGGCATATTCAATGTGGCGTATTGACCATATATCTCGTAAATTTAAGAAAAATTCGGTACAATGTCCCAAAATTAAGTATTTTTGCGGAAATTAATCCGCAAACAACGATGAAACTATTGATAATCAATGCCAGCCCGAGACGGACGGGCAATATTTCCAAACGGCTTGAACTTATGAAGGAAGAGGCCATGAAGTCAGGCGCAACTGTATATGTAGAATATGCACAGAACTGGAAAATTCGCCCTTGTATCGGATGCATGAAATGCCGTTCGGCCAGGAACTGTGTCATGCCGGAGAGCCTTGCGCAGGCTGATTAACGTTTCTTCCTGCCGAGATTGAAACGCTGCGTGTCAGGGAGGCCTTTGCGGCCGCAGCCCTCACGCATCAGGTCCTTGAGACGGTCGAGATGCTCGATATAGACCTGTCTCGGAGTGCATTCCTCATCGTGACAAATCGAGGCGGCCATACCCACGACCTCGCCGAGCATTGAAGTCGTCCTCATGACACGCACGGTGCCGAGAGCCACATGAGTCACGCTGATGTCCCTGCCCGCCATGAACAGATTCTGTATGTTTCTCGAATACAGGCACCGGTAAGGCACAGGGTAGATGTAGATGGGCTCTTGGACGCAGATGGCCTTGAATTCCTCTCCCGGGAAAAATGCCGAGTTTTTCGGGTCAGGATAATGCAGGTCAATCGACCAGGATGTCGCAGCGGTAGCATCGTCGTAAGGCACGTTCCCGAGTATGTCGTTCTGGGTCAGCACAATATCTCCGAGAAGACGGCGTGACTCGCGTTTGCCTGCAATGTAGGCCACCCAGGCCAGCCTGTCAGTAGCGAATTCCTCTTTTGCCGATGAAAAATTCTTCAGCCATGACCAGTTCGAATACACCACGAGCAGGCCGTGGTCCCTGACTCTCTCGGCTTCTGCTATCTGGTCCCTGTTCATGCCGGTCTCCCAGGTCCATTCACCTTTGCGTACCTTCTGCGCGCTGCTGTCAGTGAATACCTTGCCGTATTCGAATACCGGAAATCCGGATTCTTCTTCGCAGTCCTCCGAATACCATTGTACAGAAGCTCCCATCACCTGCTTGTCTGCTACATCCACCGCCCCCGGCTCGCCAGTCTGTTCCCGGGATTCACGTCCAGTCCTGAAATCCGCCCCCGCGAGTGCCCCCACATTGCCGTCTCCGGTGCAGTCGGCGAAAAGAGGAGCCTTGAACCGGAACTGCTCACCGGTCCTGATATTCTTGGCAGTCAATGACTTGATGCGTTTTCCGTCCATGCCGGCCTCGACTATCCTGAACTCCCGGAAAAGCGTTATCCCCGGCTCGGAGGCTATGAGACTGTCCTTTTTCCAGTCTTCATAATTTTCGGCCGGCATTGCATTGCCCTTCTTCGTATGCCCGAATTCCTTCACGATGTTACCGAGCTCCGGGTAAGGTCCGCAATTGATCACGCCACCGAGATGTACCCGGATTTCCGAACTGTTGTTGCCACCGAGAACCGGCCTGTCGTGAACCAAAGCGACCTTCAGTCCGAGTCTTGCCGCACTGACAGCTGCGCATATACCCGCAGTGCCGCCTCCGGCTACCACGAAATCGAAATCACCTGCGCTCCTCGTCCGTCTGCATTCCCGGGAAAGTTTTTTTCTCAGAATTCCGCATGCTTCAGTGCTATCAGGCAGATTGTCAGGGATTTCCTTGCAGAAAAGAATCGCATCGCAACGCCCGTCGAATCCGCTTCCGTCGACAATGGCCAGCCTGATATCCCGCTGGTTCACATCAATCTCCCCGGCATGCTGCCATTCCCATTCCGTACCGGTGTTGCCGAGCGTAGCCCCGAGTTCATTCCCGTCAACGGATATCCTGAAACAACCGGGACCCTCTCCGTCGTGCCACGGAGAGGTCCAGTTGTATGTTCTTGCGTAAACCTGCCATTTCCCCTTCGAAGGAAGCCTGACACTTGTGACGGCATCCTCCACAGGCACTCCCATCCCGTGTGCAATGAGGTATGGTGAGCCCATCTGGTCCATGAACTGCTGGTCAATCTTCCAGCCGCCTGTCTCCGCGAACGATTCCGCTTCCACAAGAACCTGTTTCCGGCATCCGCATATAGATGCCGCGAGAAGAATGAAAATGACAAATTTTTTCATCAATGACAATTTTTACGAAATATAACTAATCTTTCACACATCTGACAGACTGTCCGGCAGTTTTCTTCGCGGCGCCGCGTCCGGATCCGTCATTGTTGTGCTGAAGCATCCTGCGGTAAGCGTATGTGCCGTCATATTCGTCAGTCACCCAGAGCACGCATATCTTCGTCGAAGCCGATGCATCCTTGCTCAGCGCATTGGAATATGTACCTCCGGCGTATGCCCTGAACTCGGAGTCAGCCGTTCCGCCGAATCCGTCCGCGTTGGACTTCATCATCTTTCCGAGGCCCTGTGCGACACCCCTGAACACGTTTTTGGTGCCGTTCTCCGCATCTATGTCTGTAGCCTCCGGGGCAATGCAGGACTCCAGGATCTTGAATTCAGCGTCTGAAGGAACGTGCCATCCTTCAGGACAGAGATTCTTGCCTGTCGTGGCAACCGAATACCAGTTGTAGAGCAGACCGTATTTTTCAGTTTCGGCAGCAGTCTGGTAAGGATTGACATAAGCAGCGGAAGTGGCTTTCGCGAAATCGTCTCCGGAAAGACTTGGAATTTCTGTCCCGTCGGAGAACTTGGTGGTCCTCAGATGGTCACGCATCCATGTCTGGGTACCGATGGTGACGGTCTCGTACTTGTTCCCGTCAACGTCCTCCACGTAAGTCACCACAGGCTCCTCTCCCTGGCCGGTGACAATTACCTGAACCGATGCCGGGGCCGAAGGATTCCATCTTTCGGCATCGCCATTGGCGATAACAGTGACCGTATAGGTGATATCCTGAGTCTTGACTTCCTTGACAGAGAGTACGTCGAAGGAAATGATGCCGTCCTTTTCCGTCAGGACAGGCTCCTGTACGGCAATGCCGTCTATTGATATAGAGTATCCTGATGCTTCAGGAACAGCGCTCCATTTTACCATAGTGCCTTCCACTGAAAGTTCAGGAGACGGCAGGTCCTGTTTCGGGACATAATCCGGATTGTCCTTGACGCACCTGAGGGAATGTCCTTTGGCTTTGGTGTCGGCTCCGCGTCCAACTCCTTCCCATCCGGCCCTGAGCAGACGGCGTATTCCTTTCGCGGAATTGAACTCATCGCTTGTCCAGATGGCGAGAGTCATTGTCGATGCTCCGGCTCCCTGGTCGAAAGAGGTGCCGTAAATACCGCCCGGGAGACCGCAGAAACCGTATTCGTCCGTTCCCGCAAATCCGTAATCAGGGGATTTCAGCAATGTTCCGAGACGGTATTCAGTCGCTCTCGTTACATTTTTCTCAGGGGCGTCGTCCTTGTCAGTGCCGAGGTCGGTAGCTAAAGGCGCCACAAATCTCTCCAATGCTATGAAGTCAGCATCCGAAGGAATCCTGTAGCCTTCTGGGCAAGGATTTCCCTCCTTGACAGTGAACCAGTTGTACAGCAGACCGAATGTCTCAAGTTCTTCCGCCGTGGCATGAGGGTTGACGCATGCTGCAGTATTGGCCGAAGCGAATGCATCTCCGTCAGCCTGGAGAATCTCCCTGCCGTCCTGATATTTGGTCGTCCTGAGGCTCTCCTTCAGCCATATATGAGGCCCGATTACGACTTCCGTGTATAGGTTGAGGTCGGCATCTGCAGCTTTTCCTTCAGGCACTACGAATTCCTTCTCCCCGTATGCTTTGGTGAGCCTGAGGTCCAATGCGTAGAGCTCCGAGCAGTTCACCGGAGTGCTTTCACCGGATGCTACCGACTCGACTGTGGCGTTGGAGAACATTGCAAGGTCATTCTCGTCGAGAGTACCGCTGCCATTGTTGTCGAGCCATACGAGAATCTGAATCATTGACCAGGACCTGTCCACCGGCTCGAATGTCAGCCGGCATCCGTCAGTTATATGATTGTCAGTCAATGTCAAAGACTTTTCCATGTCAGGTTTGAGAGAACTTGTTTCCACGGATGTCACGTCTTTCCTGAACAGCCATCCGTGAAGGGTCATGCCTGGCTCGGCCTTTATTTTCGGATGTCCGAACGTCACGTTCACGTCAATGAATGTTGCAGTCTCCGGAACCGGAGCATCTGGTGATTTGGTACAGCCCGCAATGATTGTTGCGGCCGCGGCAAGGGCGGACAATAATATACGTTTCATAAGTTATTTATACTCTAAATGGAATGATGCGTTGACTGGATGATGGTCGGAGGCGACAGGGGTGCTGATGTCTTCGGTGGAGCCGCCGACGAAATCAATAACGGTCTGGTATCTGCTCACTGTGACAGGACCTCCGTACCGGTAGAAGATGTAGTCGATTCTGTAATTGCCGTCCGGCCTCGGTGTGGCCTTTCCGTTCAGGTCAACGCCTGAAGTCTTGTAATTCAGGTTGATACACTCCCGGGCCACGGATGAGGCCTCGGTGAATCCTCCGGCAATGCAGGCCGACGGTGCGGAAATGTATCCGCTCTCCTCGGTGTCGATGTAGTTGTTGAAATCACCCATTATGAACACCGGAATCCCTCCGAGCCTGTCAGCCCTGTCTATGGCTGCCGGACAAAGTGCCGTTATGCAGTCGTAGCGCAGTTTCTGGTATGAAACCGTGGTGGAATTGGTCTTCAGATGGATATTATAGACCAGGAATTCGCATCCCGTGCTTTTCTCCATGAGCCTCACATAATGGGCATAACGCGAGCCTGTATAGTCAGACATTCCGTAGCCAGGGTCTCCGAGCAGCATGTCCGAGTATCCGGCATCTGTCCTCGCGAACTTGCTCCTGTCCCAGAGAATCAGGGCAGGGGAGGCATCAGTCAGCCCGATGGCGTGGCTGTCATATTTGTCCGCAAACAACCTTCGGAGGTCCGACTGTTTGGCCGTGTCGGCACATTCCTGAAGGCAGAGGATGTCAGGACAATGTCCATCCTTGTTTATTATCTTTCCGATTGCCCCGACTCTCGGAGCCCATTCCGCCTTTGAATCCACTCCGAGAACATTGAAGCTCGTGATGGAGACATCGAATGCCCCGGTCGCCCGCGGATTGTCGTTGTCCGACTCGCAGGCACAGGTTCCGAAGACTGCGGAGAGGATGAGTATATATTTATATATCTTTCTCATTGTCAATGTGTTTTAAAGTGTTTCCGCGAGCAGCGGGTTCTGGTCAATCTCAGACTGCGGTATAGGCCAGAGATAACCTGTGGACGGGTCGAAACTCAGGTCCCCGAGGCTGTTGAAGATGCTCTCGTCCGGATAGACCGGCTTTCCCCATTCGTTGAAGGCCGGAATCACAGGGTCGTACCAATGGGCCTTCACTCGTTTCCCGAGAAGTTTGCCCGGGAGGACGTGCTCAGCGATTTTCCATCTGCGTATGTCGAAGAGCCTCAGGCCTTCCATCGCGAATTCCACCGTCCTTTCGTATCTGACAAGTTCACGCAGTTCGTCCGCACTCATGGACAGGGTGGCTGCAGGCATTGACACTCCCGGCCTCTGCCTTACCTGGTTTATGGCATCAATCACGCTGCCGTCAATCTCCCCGGCTTCGATTCTGGCCTCTGCGTAGGTAAGGAGCACTTCGGCGTAACGCAACAGGATGAAATTCAGCTCGCTTTCGGAGATGAAGTCAGGCAGGTCCGCCTCGTCGAAATACTTCCTGCCCACATAGCCTGTGAACGTTCCGTAGGCATTGGTAACTTCGGTATTTCCCACACGTTTCGTTTCTCCGTTGATGATGGCCGAGGTCTTGGTGGAATCCGGATGAATCTCGAATTTGTATCCGTTGTGCCAGCCTCCCGGACGGATAATCGAGAGGTCGAGCCTCGGATCCCTGTTCTCGTAAGGCTTCAGCGGATTGTACTGAGGCGACTTGTCGATTCTTTTTCCGTCACGGCACTGGTACATGTCCACGAGAGTCTGCGTAGGGACTATCACGGAATAGCCGTTGGACAGTCTCGTGCCGATATATTTCGCATTGGCGTTTATCTGAACGTTCTTCAGGTATTGGACGGCGAGCATTATTTCAGGAGAATTCTCGCCCTTGTGAGTGAACAGTGCACCGTAGTCAGGGTCAATCGAATAGACCCCGCTGCCAATCACCTTTCCGGCTGACTCGGCGGCGAGTTTCCAGTCTCCTGCATAGAGGGCCACCCTTGCCTTCAGTCCCAAGGCAGCTCCTTTGGTTGCACGACCCTTGTCGTCCGCTCCCCAGGTTTCCGGAAGATGCTCCCCGGCGAAATCCAGGTCGTCATAAATGTGTCCTATGATTTCTTCAGCCTTGTTTTTCGGGCGGAGACAATCCTTCCAGTCAAGCATGTGGTCGATATAAGGCACGTCTCCGTAGAGAAATACAAGGTATGTGTAGCAATAGGCCCTGAGGAATCTGGCTTCCGCCTCGATGCGGTTGAAGAACTCTTCGGATACCTTGCCCTCGGCCCTGTGCATATTGTCAAGAATGTTGTTGGTCAGGGATATCTTCGTGTAGAAATGTGTCCAGATTTTCGAGAATACATTGGTCTGGGCGTTGGACTGTCCGGCCTGGATAGTGTTCATGTTGGCGTAAGTCCCTCTGATATAGACTATGTCCGTGGCTCCATCGAGGAAAAGCTGGTATTGCACTTTCTGGTCAGACATCCAGTAAAGGGCTGAATATGCCCCGTTGACGGCCAGCGTCAGCTCGTCTTCGTTGGAGAAGAAATCTTCGTTGGACGGTCCTGTCTGCGGATATTTGTCGAGGAATCCGGAGCAGGAAACCGCCGCCGCTGCGCAGGCTGCAATCAATATGTTTTTTGCACGTCTCATATTTTCAGATATTGTCATTTTCATAATTCGGATTCTGTCAGAAAGTCAGCTGGACGCCGAAAAGCCAGGTCTTGGTGAGCGGATAGATATCTGCGGCACCGGAGCCCATCTCAGGGTCCCATCCTTTCGGCAGTGAGCTGAGTGTCAATATGTTGTCTCCTGTCACATAGATTCTCAGATTGGATACCCTTATCTTCGACATCCATTTCTCCGGGAAAGTGAATCCGAGCTGGGCCGTCTTTAGCCTGAGGAATGCGGC
The DNA here is from genome assembly GCA_051869955.1 of Candidatus Cryptobacteroides sp. Classification (GTDB taxonomy): domain Bacteria; phylum Bacteroidota; class Bacteroidia; order Bacteroidales; family UBA932; genus Cryptobacteroides. The sequence goes on along the minus strand of JBJEBJ010000010.1, from coordinate 18,048 downwards.
ATTGTACACCCAGAAATCGGAATACTGATAATTATTGTGGGAGGACGATGCAATGAGTCTCGGATAGGAAGCGTCCGGATTGTCGGATGACCAGTTGTCCCTCATCCAGGTCTGCATCTTGCCTCCGTTGTAAAGGGCCCAGACGGCATCTCCGGTGAGGATGATGTCACGCTTGCCGATGCCCTGGAACATCAGGGTCAGGTCGAGCCATTTCCATTCCGCGGAGAAATTGAGTCCGAAAATGAGACGCGGTATCTGGTTCCCGATGACGGTCCTGTCATATGCGTTGATGACATTTTCGGTACCGTCCTCATCGCTGACATTCACGTATTTGATGTCACCGAGCGAGTAATTTCCGAAATATCTCTGGGATGGATGGTTGATGAGTTCCACACGGTTCCGGAAGAGCCCGTCGGACTTGTAGCCGTACAGCGAGTTGATAGGATATCCCTCGTTGATGACGGTGTACCCGCTTATGATCGGGCCGGTGCCCCTGAGGTCGATGACCTTGTTGTAAACGTCTGACAGATTGAACGATATGGAGTAGGAGAAATCCTTTACGGAATTCTTGTGCCCTATTTCCAGATCCCATCCCGAGTTCCTTACCACCCCGGCGTTCTGATACGGTTCGGAGAGACCGGTGATGTTCGGAATCGGGAGCTTCAGGAGAATGTCGGTGGTGTTCTTCCTGTACCAGTCGAAAGAGGCTGTGAGCTTGTTTCCGAACAGGCTGAAGTCGAGTCCTGCGTCAATGGTCTCTGACGATTCCCAGGATATGCCGCTGTTGGCGTATGCCGTCTGGTATCCTCCGTCGGCAGGCTTGCCTCCGAGAACGTAGGAAGGATTGAACTTGATAGTGGCGTAGGCCGGATAAGTACCGATTTCCTGATTGCCGAGTCTGCCCCATGAAACACGGATTTTCAGGTTGTTGAGCCATGTGGCATTGCGCATGAACGGCTCTTCTGAGATTCTCCATCCGGCTGAGAATGAAGGGAATACGCCATATCTGTTGCCTTTGGCGAATCGTGATGAACCATCGGCTCTGACATTGGCCTCGAGGAGATATCTGGACCGGTATGACCAGTTTATCCTTGCGAATCCGGACAGCAACGCCCATGAGGATGCGTCTCCTCCGTTGCTCATGTTCTCGGCCGAGCCTGCGTCCATCACTTCGTATTCCGGAAGTACGAATCCCTCCCGGGCAAGCGAGATTCCGCTGGTCCTGTAATCAATCTGTTCGTATCCGAGAAGGACATCAAGCTTGTGGCCTTTCTTGAATTCGTGCCCGTAATTGGCCAGGACCTGCATTGTGGTCATCGTGGTCTTGTCATCCGACTGGCTAAGGGAACTGAGCGCAGGTGCCTCTGCAGCAGGCGTTTCCAAATCCGGCTCGTACATGGCTACGGTCTTGCGCATCACTTTCTTGTAGCTGTTCGTGATGTTCGGAGTCCATTTGAAGTCGATTCCGAGACCCTTGACAGGCTTGAACCCTACTGAAAACGTCGCCCTGATATTGTCCGATACGGCCGTTGTCTCGCCGCCGTCCATTCCGAGTGCAAGAGCGTTCCTCTGATTGTATCCGGTACCCCACCTGCCGTCTGTCAAAATGCATGTGTAGATGCCCGGCAGACGGTTTATGGCGGATTTCATATTCGACTGATATGAAGGAGTTTCGGTGGTGGAACGGCGCCCGTCCACGAGCAGCCCGGCAGTCAGCCATTTGGCGATGTCCGCACTGATATTGGCCCTGAGGGAATATCTGTTCGCGGAGAAATTCTCCATTATACCGTCCTGGCTCTGGTAGGCGAACGAAGCGAATCCCCTGATGCTCTTGCTTCCTGCGCTGACGCTGATATGGTGGTTCTGGGTGAATCCGGAACCGGTCATGAGCAGTTTCTGCCAGTCGTTGTCAGGATAATGGTCGGGGTCAATCTTCCTGTATCTGAGCCAGTCCGCAATATATTGTTCCGAATACAAGGGCGCCTTGCCTTCGTTGGCGTAAGCCTTGTTGATATTCTCCATGTATTCCAGATTCGAGACGAAATCAGGCATGGCGGTAGGGGACTGGAATCCTGCATAGCCGTTGTAAGTGACTGATATCCTGTCCTGTGAGCCTTCCTTGGTGGTGACAAGAATCACTCCGTTGGCGGCTCTCGAGCCATAGATTGCTGAAGATGCGGCGTCCTTGAGAATTGAAATGGACTCAATGTCGTTGGGGTTGATGCCGTCGAGCTGGCCGGAGATTCCGTCTATCAGGACGAGCGGGGCGGAATTGTTCAATGTGCCTATTCCGCGGATGCGTACCGTTGCTCCGTCGGAGCCCGGCTGTCCTGTCGTCTGTGTCACGGAAACACCGCTCGCAAGACCCGCAAGGGAAGCGGTGGCCCTCATTACAGGACGGCGGGTAATGTTTTCGCTCGAAATCGCCGCAACTGATCCGGTAAGGTTGATTTTCTCCTGACGTCCGTAGCCCACCACGACGGATTCGGACAGGAGTTCCTCGTCCTGCCGCAATACGAATTCGAGCTCATGCTTGCCGGAAAACGGTATTGAACTGTCAATGAATCCTATGAATGAGGCTGTCAGGAGAGTTCCTTCCCGCGGAGTGTCCGGAAGGCTCAATGTGAATGCTCCGTCGGCATCGGCTGTAGTTCCGTAATTCCTGCCGTCTATTCGGATGATGACGGAGGCTCCGGGCAGGGGCTCGTGCTCCTCGTCGAGGATTCGTCCCCGCAGGGTTACGGGTTTCCTGACCGTGGCTGCAGGTTCAGGACGTTCTGTCTCCGAAGGTTTCCTTACCAGGATAATCTTGCCTTTGTCTATCCGGCAGCTGAAGCCCGGAAGAATCTGCGAGATGATGTCCGTTACCTGCGCATTGTCCACATTCACAGATACTTTCCTGCCCGCGTCGAAATCGGAGGAGTTCCAAAAGAAGGCGTAGTCGGTCTCTTTCTCGATGGTCTTGAGGATTTCCTTTATCGGCACATTGTCCTTGTGGACAGACGCTTTCGGGACTTGTGCGGACAACGGAAATCGGCAAATGAATAGTGCTGACAGCAATATGACTGCCAGAACAGCTTTTCTCTGTTCCATTGTGTCGGTTATTAATCTTACGGTTTAAATACCTTAGTTAGGAATCTTCAAATAATAATCAGCATCATCTTCGTCAATCTTTTCGGTCCATATTTCCTTTCTCATCAGTCACGTAGCTACGGCTACGCTCCCTCTTCGACAGAAAATCTGACCTCGAAAATCCAAGTCGAATCTGAAGCAGGTTATTATTTTCAGCTTCCTTAATCAATGAACAGCAGAATATGACCTTCGTCAATGATGCGGTAGTGTATTCCGGAAATCTCCCCGATGGCTTCGAGGATCTCCTCCACCGGCTCCGTGCGTACTGTCAGGGATAGCCTTATCTCGTCAGGCTTCAGACCCCCTCCGGTCGTGAACTTCACATTGTACCAATGCTCGAGACTTTCGATGATGTCGGTGAGCGGATACTCGTCGAACACCATCTGGTTTCCGGCCCAGGCAGTGAAATTGGACGCCCTGACATTGGTCAATTTCCAGGAATCGCCGTCCTCGGAGAACATCTCACCCGGTTTCAGGACGGTTTCAGGAACACCTTTGCCGCTGACATTGACGCTGCCTTCAGCGAGACAAGCCGAGAAAGGGCCGTCTTCGTATGCCGTCACCGTGAATCTTGTACCGAGCACCGTGATGTCCATCTTGTCAGTCTTCACGATGAACGGCCTCCTTTCGTCATGACGCACCTCGAAATAGCCTTCCCCTTCGAGCTTCACCTTCCGTTGCCTGCCTTTCAGTCCACGGGCCAGATACAGACGGCTTCCGCTGTTCAGCCATACCCTGGAACTGTCGGGGAGGACGAAGCTGCTCTTGGTGTGGTCTGCAGATGCGAGGCACATTCCGGATCCTGAGATTGCCCCGAGCCTGTAAACTCCTGCAAAAGCAAGCAGCGCGGCCGCAATACCGGCAGCGGACAGCAGAATTTTCCGTAATCTGCCGCCGTTCCTGCCATGTTTCTGCAGCCCGTCCGCCTCCGCGATAAGGTCGAAAGGATCATCAGTCAGATCTTCCTTCACAGGGGTGTTGTCGAGTCCGGCCCAGATTTCATTCATGGCTTCCTCCTTCTCGGCCGCGGAAACTCCGTCCAGCATCCATTTTTCGAAGCCGGAGTTGATTTCCTCTGGGAACATCCCCCTTGAGAAAGATTCGATTGTCTCTTTGATGGTCTTTTTCGTCATTAAACCGCTGTTTTACTATATTGACCTTTTTCTGCCCCCGAACACGTAGGCCGGAAATGAAATTTATGCAAAATTTTCCTTGAGTTCTTTCCTTATGTCCGACAATGCGTTGGAAATGTGTTTCTCCACGGTCCTGACGCTGATGCCGAATCGGGAAGCTATCTCATTGTTGGTTAATCCTTTGTATCTGCTCAATTCGAAGACCTCCCTCCTCTGCGCCGGCATTTTTCCCAAAGCTCCGGCAATCAGTCTTTGCAATTCGTCGAAATCCACTTTTTCGTCCGTGAAGGAAATCGGGTCATCGTCCTGAAGGGTCTGCCGGGCGAGGAAACGCCTGTTTATCAGGTTCCTTTCGAAATGGTCCATGATTTCGTTGCGCATCATCCTGAACAGGTAATTTGAAAACGAATCCACCCGGGATATGGTCTCGCGCTTTCTCCAGACATTTACGAACACGTCATGGGTTATGTCCCTCGCAGCCTGCTCATCCTTTGTCAGCATCAGGGCGAAATTGATGCATTTTCCCGCATACGCCTTGTACAAGGATGCAAAGGCATTCTTGTCCCCGTCTCCCAGATTCTTCAGCCACCGTATTTCTTCAGGATTGCAAGGCATTGTGTCTCAGATTACGTGACAAAGGTAGCTTTTTTGTTTCAATTGGCCAAAATGTAGCTACATGTGGTGAATATAAGCCTTGTTCTTGGAAAAAAGCGAACTTTGTTCTAAATTTGTTAACCTTTTGGAATAAAATAAAACGAATATGCAGTATTTCATCAAGACATTCGAGGACACTGTCAAAAGATGCTGGGACAAGCCGGCACTTGACGAATTCCGTTCATCCAGCATCACTTACGGCCAGCTTGCAGCCGATATCGAGAATATCCAGCTTTCGTTGAAGGCTGCCGGTCTCAAAGCGGGGGACAAGATTGCCATCAATGCGAGAAGCTCTGCCAACTGGGCAAAGATTTTCATGGCTTCCGTCTCCGGAGGATATGTCGCAGTCGAGTTGTTCAACGGTTTCACCGCCCATGACACCCAGGCTCTCGTGAACCATTCGGACAGCCGGATACTTTTCACGGAGAAGTTGATTTTCAAGGATATGGATTTCGAGCAGATGCCACAGCTCCTCGGTGTGATCGACCTAAAGAGCGGTGAACTGCTTGCCTCGAGAGACGGTTTCGCGGATGTCTATGCGGCCCGTGACACCAGGTTCGCCGGGGCTCATCCAGACGGATTTAAACCCGAAGACGTGAATTATCCGGATCGTTCCATGGACGAACTCTGCGGCATAATGTACACCTCCGGTTCCACCGGATTCCCGAAGGGTGTCATGCTGACAGTCAGGAACTTCAGTGCCAACGTGGACCTCATCCCTTCACATTTCCCATACCGGGAAGGGGAGAATTACGTGAGCGTCCTGCCTTATGCGCATATTTTCGGACTGACCTACGACATGGTCACTCCTCTCTGCACCGGAATGCATCTCGTCGTGCTTTACGTGCCGCCGGTTCCGTCCAATCTCAAGCCGGCCCTGCGGGAGTTCCGTCCGAAGGTATTCTTCGCTGTTCCGCTGATTCTCAGGAAGATGATAGACGAGTCGATAGGGGAGTTCATAAACAGCAAGACCGGAAAGGCCAAGCTTGCAGCATACGAGAGCAATCCTGATTTCTGCGAGGCCCTCAGGACCATCTTCATCTCGGCCATGGGAGGCAATATCGAAGTTTTCGTCACCGGAGGTGCTGCAATCCCTGACCAGATAGAGCAGCTTCTTGCAGTCAAGCTTGCAACCCCTTTCGTCACAGGCTACGGCATGACCGAATGTGCTCCTACGATTTCTCTCGGCCATGTCGGGGCATACAAGCTGAAATCCGTCGGAGAGGTTGTTACTGAGCACATTGAGGTGAAGATAGATTCCAAATATCCGACCAAGATTGCCGGCGAGGTTTTAGTGAAGGGCGACTGCGTCTTCACCGGATATTACAAGAACCAGGAGGCGACCGATGCCGTATTCACCGAGGACGGATGGTTCCGTACCGGTGACCTCGGAACAATGGACAAGGAGGGGACTCTATTCCTCGTCGGCCGCAGCAAGAGCATGATTCTTTCTTCCAACGGACAGAACATCTATCCGGAGGAAATAGAGGTAATCCTGAACAATATGCCTTTCGTGGCAGAATCCCTGATTGCCAGCAGGAAGGAGAAACTCGTGGCCCTCATCGTGCCTGACCAGAATGCGCTCGCGGATGCAGGGACTGATTCCGAAAGCCTGGCCAAGATAATGGATTCCAATCTCGAATCCTTGAACAAGATTGTGCCGGCTTATTCGATGGTGTCTTCCTATGAGATTCAGTATGAGCCGTTTGCCAAGACTCCGAAGGGCAGCATCAAGCGTTTCCTGTACGTGTAGGGAATATTTTTGAATTCCGGGACTTGCATTTGTCGGAATTTTCAGTAACTTTGTAATCCCGTTTCCCTCCAAGGGGCGGGATGACGCGGAAATAGCTCAGTTGGTAGAGCGTCGGCTTCCCAAGCCGAAGGTCGCGGGTTCGAACCCCGTTTTCCGCTCAACTGCAAGGATGCAGTGCTTATATCTTATTCAGCCTCTCCAGGTGACTGGAGAGGTTTGTTTTTTCTCTCATCCGACCCCGTTTTCAAACTACTTGCAGGCTGCTCGTCAGTACGCCTACAAAAATATGTTGTTTACCCCCAAATTTGCTGTGAAATTGCTTTTATTACAGCTATTTAAATCATATATTTGTAAAGAAGAGCAATACTTTTTTGCAGTAGTTCGAGTATTGATGACCGCATAATCCGAATGCTGATGCTGAAAGAATTCAATACATGGCTGTCCAAGTCGGGACTGGCAGAGAATACTATCGGTTCTTACCTGTGGACGGTCCGTCACTTTATAGATGAATATGGTGGCTTTACGGTGGATAACTTGCTGAAATACAAGGGATATCTCGTGGAGCATTACAAGCCCCAGACTGTAAATCTCAGGCTGCAGGCTATCAACAAATATCTGAAATTCATCGGTCTGGAGTCACATCGTCTAAAACTCGTGAAGGTCCAGCAGAAGAATTTCCTCGAAAATGTCATCAGCGATGCGGACTACAGGTTCCTGAAATTCCGCCTCAAGCAGGACGGGCTGAAAGAGTGGTACTTTATTGTCTGGTTCATGGGAGCGACAGGGGCAAGGGTGAGTGAACTCCTGAAAGTCAAGGTTGAGGACATCAAGGCCGGATATTTCGACATATATTCGAAAGGTGGCAAAGTCCGTCGCCTGTATATACCGAAGTCTCTGCGGAAGGAACTTTCCGCATGGCTTGTCAGGCAGAACAGGTATTCCGGATTCATTTTCCTGAACAGGTTCGGCAAGGTGATATCCCCGAGGGGCATTTCCATGCAGTTGAAGTCCTTCGCGAACCGTTACGGTATAGATCCCAATGTCGTACATCCCCATTCTTTCAGGCATCGGTTTGCAAAGAATTTCCTCGACAAGTACAATGATATCGCTTTCCTCGCGGACCTGATGGGCCACGAGAGCATCCAGACCACGCGTATCTATCTGAGACATACTGCCGTAGAGCAGATGCACATTGTGGACAAAGTCGTGACATGGTAAAAGAAAGGAGGCTGGCCCGAAAGCCAGCCTCCGAATGTCAGTTTCCGAATATCCTACTTCACGAGGATATTGTCAAGATACCAGCGATGGAGCAAGCCGTCCGTAACTGCCGCTCCGGTGAAGCAGGTAGGCCTGAGCACTATTCTGGTGTCGGCATCGGCACCTGCTATTTCGAGGGATACGCTGTTCCATGTCCAGGTCTCTTCTCCGCGGGTCAGTACGATGCTCTTGGAACCGTTAACTGTACCGTTGCCTTCCACTTCCACTTCAAGTTCCACCGAGTCGGTTCCGTTAGGAGCCCAGTCGAACGAGAGGGTGGCAGAAGAACTTCCGAATACCATTGCCGGGAGACGGACTCCGTTGGTATTGTTTGTCTTGCTGAACTTGAGATAATTCCCCTTGCAGACATATACGGTCTTCGATGAAGGGAACAGGGCTTCGTAGCCCATGTCCGTAAGTGTCGCAGAGAATCCGGTGAGATTATATGAGGATCCGATGCTGTATGCTTTCTTGTCAGCCATTCCGTCTCCCTGGGTGTTTCCTTTGGCAATGTCCATGTCCACGAAATATTCAACCCAGTCGAAATTGTCGGCGAAGATCACTCCCTTGCCGTACTGATTGACTTCGACAGTTGTCGAATATCCGTATTCGTCATTGCTGATTGTAATCACGGCGCTGCGGGTCGCGTCAGAGGTGTTGGCCTCGAATGTCACAGGTACAGTATATACTCCGGCAGGGCCTTCGGTCTGAGGGAATTTTACCCATGAACCGTCGATGCTTACCGTGAACGGTATGTTCGCGTCGATTTTGTAGTTCAGCGAGCCTCCGTTTCCGGAAACAGCAGGATAGATATGATTCGTGGTCACGGTGACGCGAGGCACGAAGTTCTCCTGGTTCACGGTAAGGACTGTCTCGAGATTCTTTGCTTCGTTGTAGAACCTGATATGTCCTGTCCTTTCTGCGCCAGTCATGTTGGCGGCAGCCTTGAATGTGTGGCTGCTCGTCTCCACGATGGCTTTTGTCGCAGGCTCCGTGATTTCGCTGAGCCACTCGTCGAGTATCTCCACCTGATAATCCACGTTGGAAAGTACCGAGGCGCTGAACTCCTGGCCTTCACCGAGAACGGTGATGCTGTTTCCAGTAGCGAGAGAGATGAGAGGATCGAGATTCCCGCCGGCAGCGGACTGTACTACATTGATTTCAGCCCTTGAATCACCGGAAGTCACGATAATCTTGCCCTGACGCAGGGTTACGAGGTCGCTCGGAGCACAGGTAACGTTTATCTTCACGGACTCGTCAGCGCTTCCGGCAGCAGGATCAAGGGTGAGCCAGCTTACGGATGAAGTGGCGGTAAAGTCGCGGTCTGACTTGACTGTCAATGTCTTAGGCGCATCAGGAGTACCCTCGAAGGTGAGGAGGGAAGATGAAAGTTCGATATTGGCATATTCAGGCTCAGGGTCCACAGTAGCCGCACCGTCTCCCATCTTCGTGATGAGGATGCTCGGCTGAGGGGCCACGACGCTTGCATCTCCCTTCGAACCGTCACTTGCGACTGCGAGACGTGCAGTTCCGGTATTTCTCTGGGCGAGAGGACCGGAGCCGTTGGCCTGCCAGTTGGTCAGGCAGCGGAAACGTATCTCCAGCTTGTCCATGTTCTTGGTAATGCTGAATGACTCGTCAATGATGATGTTGGTACCGCCGTCCTTGTTCATCGCGTGAGTGTACTCGACATTCTCTCCGTCCGGCATGTCGGTGGATACCTTCACCTCTCCGATCGGTTTCCAAACAGAACCGTCGAGCACTTCGAGCATCCAGTATTTGTGTCCTGTAGCGGATACACGGGAACCGAACTGGATCTTGAACTCTGAATTTGCCTTCACTGCGGTGGTGCCGACGAAGTCCCAGTAGTCTCCCGGCCATGGACCGGTAGCACGAGGGTCGTTGCCGCTAACGTCCATCTTCCACACTCCGGCAGGGTCGGTGTTGGCGAGGTCATAAGGAATGTACTCGATGTAGCCGCTGCCGACATTGGCGTTGAACTTGTGTGTCGTGCCGATGGTAGATGAATATGAAGAGTTGAATGCGGATGTCTCAATCTCGAACTGCATATACGGGATTGCCTCCATTCCGAGGTCCTCGATGTCAGTGATGAGAATCGCAGGAATGTTATTCACTTCGCCTACATAGTAGCCGGTGAGTTTCACGAGATGGAATGCATATTCGTTCTGGGCGTTCGTAGGGTTGTATGCTACAGCCACTTTCTTTCCGTCAAGCGAAAGGTCTCCGCCTGACCCGTAGGACAATGTTGCATTGATGTATTCCACCTTGCCCGGAGCATAGGCATTCTCGAAATCCACTTCCTTTGCAGCAGGATATTTCACTTCTGCGGAAGCTCCAGGGAATGCATCTTCGAGTTTGATGGCGGTGATTCCGTTGAACTCGACCACGTCACCGGTCAGGGTGAGCTTGTCGCCTTCAGCCACGGAAGCAGTGCCCTGGACCATGATGCTGGAAGTACCGTCACTGACGATGAATCCGCCCGAGGTTGTCTTCATTACCTGGCACTCCGAGAGTTTGGCGAGGTCGCCTGCCTTCAGTTTCAGGGCCTCGGTAACGCTCTGGGAAGCAATCTCGCGGAATCTGTCCATCTTCTGCTTTACGGTGATTTCCACCTCGCCGAGTTTGGACGAGCCCAGAATCACGATTTTTGCCTCGCGCTCATTGTCGGATACGTTGGCATCGACTGTGAGGTTAACCTCCACCGAGCCTTCTCCGCTCGTCGGGTCAATGGAAAGCCATGTGTCAGTCACATCGGCCACCCATGTTCCGTCTGCATAGATAGTTACCGTCCTTGTGGTTCCGGCAGCCGGGATGGTAAGAGTTGTCTCTTCCGGCAATATTGCCCTGGACGGAGCATTTTCCTCTTCCTCGCAGGCAATGAAGCCCAATGCGGCGAGGGTAGGGAGAAATAAGTATTTAAACAGTTTCATGATATCAGTCAATTTTAGTAATTAAGGCCGTCGTCCCAGCCAGGGTTCTGGGTGAGATTCGGGTTGAGGGTACGGTCGTTGATCGGAATCGGGTAGAGGTAATCCCTTTCCTGGTCGAAATAGAACTGGCCCTGGATATTGGCGTGAGGCCAGAGGTTTCCGCTGGTGCCGTTGCTGAGGAATATGTCCTTGTCGAGTTGCCCGGTGACTGTCGCCTTCACTGAAGCGTCTTTAGTTCCGGTATAGAGGTAATAGTCGTTCGTGCCGTCACCGTCAATGTCATAGACACCAGGGCCAGGGAAATATATTCCGAGATATGGTGAGGCGAGATGCTCTCCATGGTGCCATCTCATGAGGTCATCATAGCGCAGGCCTTCCTGGGCGAGCTCAACGGCTCTTTCACGGCGGATCTCGAGGAGGATACCGGCGTTGTCGGCGCCTTTCAGGTCAGGGTAGAACTCTTCGGTGAGGAGATACGGATCAGGGTTTGCATTGGCCTCTGCAACGCTGAGGTGAGGCATTCCCACACGGTCACGGAGCAGGTTGATGGACCTGTCGATGTCATCCTGGGTAATATTGCCGTATTCGGCCTTTGCTTCCGCATAGTTCAGATAAACTTCTGCGAGGCGGAAGATGGCGAGGTCGTTGTAGGATTTGTCGAACTTGTCCAGTGCCTGGTTGTTGTCAGGCATGACGAACTTGGCCATCTGGTATCCGGTAAGGGTAACAACCGGATCAACGCCCTGCTTGGTCTCGGAATATGAATATGCTCCTCCGGACTCGGTGATACGTGCATATCCCGGAATCCTGATGGTCTGTCCGAGACGAGGGTCACGGTCAGCTGTTTCCTCTGCGAACTGCATTGTCTCCCATCCGTCCTTGTCGGTGAATCTCGAACCGTCCTTCATCAGGTAGCAGTTCACGAACTTCTTGGTGAGGCTGGTACGTCCCTGGCTGTTCATAAGGGCTACAGCAGTGGCATTATGGCAGAGAGCGATTCCGCTGTCGAAGTTGATGGCAAGAATCATCTCGCCTGTATTGGCCTCATACTCTGAGAAAAGAACTGCATAGTCGAGGTCCGGATTGCCTGTGGAGTAGAGCTTGAAAGGTCCCTCCTTCATCAACTCGTCGGCAGCCTCGTAAGCGAGTTGCAGATAATATTTGTAGTCATGCTCAGGATACGAGATGTTGTGGTATTTCCTGTAAGTTCCCTCGTAGAGGCAGAAACGGGCCTTGAGCGCAAGGGCGGCCCACTTTGTCGCACGGTAGTTCAATGAACCGTAGGATGAAGGCAGTCCGGCGATGGCTTCGTCGATGTCCTCTATCATGTGGGTCATCACCACTTCGCGGGAATCTCTCGGGGCATAAAGCATCTCGTCGTTGGAACCGAGCTCGTGGTCAATCCATGGAACGTCTCCGAACTTGGCCACCTTGTCAAAATAGAGGTAGGTGCGGAAGAATTTGCAGAGAGCTGAATACTGCACGGCTGCATTTTCGTCCTCGCACTGCTTGGGGATATAGTCGAGGCAGGTGTTGATTCTGCGCAGGTCTGTCCAGGTCCAGTTTCCGCCGGAAGCAGGTACAATCCTGGCCTTGCCTTTCACGAGATCTGAAGGCTCGGACTTGATGTACTGGTCGCTCTGCTCGTTGTAGAACGTCTTTGGCAGGAGATTGTTGTAGAGCGGATTGGTGAAGAGCTGCAGGTCGGTCGCCGTCTTGAAATAGGTCTCCGGGCTCAGTTTCGAAGCCGGTGCCTTGTCAAGGATGTCGGAGCATGAACTGAATGCCAGTACCGCCGCAGCCAGTATGATGATATTTTTTCTCATGATAATTCCTTTTGTAACATTAGAATACTATGTCAATACCGAACATGTAGGACTTGTGCCAAGGATAGAATGCCCTGTTGAAGTCGTTGGACGAACGGTTGTAGGCTGCTTCCGGATCAATGTAGTCCGTGTGCTTCTTGAGAGGTGACCAGTAGGCGAGATTCTCTCCGGTGAAATATACGCGGATGGTCTCGAACCCGATTTTCTTAGTGGCCTTCTTAGGTACGGTGTAGCCGACAGTAAGGTTTTTGAACCTCAGGTAGCGCACGTTCTGGAGATAGCGGGTGTTCGTATAGTAGAGCTGTGCTCCTGATGTATATGCATAGTATGCGACTGCACGAGGGAAGTAAGCGTCGGTGTTGTTGTAGTCCCAGCAGTCATCGAGGAGGTCTTTAGCCAGATAAGATGTCATAGGCTGTGAGAACGGTCCCCAGAATGCGAATGAACGGCCGCTCGGATACCAGTAGTGGTTTCCGGTTCCCTGGAAGAATGCGGAAATGTCGAATCCGAAATAATCAAGATTCAGGGTGAAACCGTACTGGAGCCTTGCAAGTGAGTTACCGATGATTTTGCGGTCACCCGGGTCATCCACACAGTTGGATCCGATGTCGATTTTTCCGTCACCGTCGAGGTCGATGTACTTCAGGTCTCCACCGGCCCACTGTCCGCCAGGAAGTTTCTTGTTCACGTATGTGAGATCCACCTGGGATGCGTATTCCTGGGCCTCCTCGTCGCTCTGGAAGAGGTCGTCGGCAACGAATCCCCAGATTTCGCCGAGCTTCATTCCCTTGTAGTAGGATTTTGCGAAAGTCTTCTCTTTGTTCTCGTATTTTGTAATTTCGGAGTCGTAAGTACTGATCATACCCTTGATGCCATAGCCGAAAGGCCTTCCTCCGAGCTGGAACTGGTCTTTCCATGCAAGGGAGAACTCGAGACCCTTTGTGCGGAGGTCTGCGGTGTTCTGCTTAGGGGCGTCCGCTCCATAGACTGCAGGAAGCTCGTATCCGTCGGTGAGCATGTCCTTGGTGTCGCGAATGTATGCCTCGCCGGTGAACTGGAGCCTGCTGTTGAGCATATCCATGTCGAGGCCGAGGTTCCACTGCTGCGAAGTCTCCCATGTAAGGTCGGAAGAGTTAGGAGCGGATATGCTGGAATACTTGGAAACCGTGCTGCCTTCGCCGAAGTTGTATGCTGCGAAATTATAAATGGTAATTGTCCTGTAGGCCACGTCATTGGAAACGTTCTGGTTACCGAGGGTACCGAAGGAAGCACGGAGCTTGAGATTGTTCACCACATCCTTTGCAGGAGCGAAGAAAGGCTCCTCGCTGATACGCCATCCGAGGGAGCCTGAAGGGAAGAATCCCCATCTGTGACCCTCAGCGAAGCGGGATGTCCCGTCATAACGTCCGGAAACCTCGAAGAGGTATTTGCCTTTGTAGTCGTAGTTGATACGTCCGAAGAAACCGAGGATGGCATACTCAGACTGGCCTCCGCTGACCTTCATCACGGTCTCACCGTTGGCATTGGTTCCCACGAGATCAAGGTCAGACATGTTCTCGGCGAGGAGGAACTGTCCGATGGCGCCGATGTTTTTCTGATGCTGGTTCTCGTAGTTTCCTCCGGCCATGATCTGGAAGTTGTGGCTGTCATTCCAGGTGTGCTTGTAGGTAGCGTAGATATTGGCCGAATAGTAATTGTATGTGCTGGTGTTCTCGGTCAGCTGGTCCTGGCCGGCTCCGGTGTCGTAATACAATATGTCGCTGTCAGGATACTGGTACTTGTAGGCGAGCTTAGTCTTCCTGTAAGTGTTCCTGTTCTGGTGGAAGCGGTAGGTGAAATTGCCAATGATGTCGAGTCCCTTGACAGGGGTGAGGGTGAGTTCGGAGGTGTTCGCGAAATCAGTCTTCCTCTCGAAGTTCTGGTCCTTCCCTTCTCCGTAGATGATGTGGCGGCCGTTGCCGACAGCATAAGAACCGTTGAGGATGCCGTCAAAGCGGTATACCCAGGAACCGTCAGGATACTGCATCGGGAAGATAGGAAGAGCGTGCGCAGAACTATAGGTGATGGCGTTCTGTACATCTCCGTCAGCACCGAGGAAGGAATATGTGGAACTGTAGAAAGAAGTATTATTGCTGAACTTGATCCACTTGTTCACGTTGAAGTCAATCTTCGAACGGAGATTGTATTTCTTGAAAATGTCCGGATCGGCTTTGATCATACCTGACTGGCGGTCATATCCTCCGGATACGAAATAACGGACAGCCTTGTTGCCTCCGGAGAGGGAGATATTGTGCTGCTGCTGAGGATTCTTGTCCCTGAAGAGCATGTGCCACCAGTCGTTGTTTCCGTAGAAACGATACTGGTTCTTTCCGTTCACGACTCTTTCCACAATCCACGGGCGCTCAGGATTTTCCTTCTTGTCGTTCACGCGGAGGAGGAGCTGCTGCATATCATAGTCATCATAGAGGACATAGTTGGAGCCCTCGGATGCCATACGGAACTTGTTGATGGTATATACTGACCAGTAGCCGCGGGTTTCATAATCGGTGGAGGTGGTAGGCTCCTCCCATCCGAAACGTCCGCTGTATCGTACCGTGGCCTTGCCGTCAGCCTCCTTACCGCTCTTGGTGGTCACGAGGATCACGCCGAATGCTGCACGTGCTCCGTAAACGGCAGCGGCCGCAGCGTCCTTGATGACGGAGATGGACTCGATGTCGTTAGGATTGACACGGTCAATGTCACCAACTGCACCGTCGATGAGTACAAGAGGAGATGCACCGTTGATGGATGTATATCCTCGGATGTTAAGAGAACCGGTCGAACCCGGGTTGCCTGAAGATGTGCTGATGTTGAGTCCCGGAACTGAACCCTGAAGCATCGTCGATACTGAGTGTGCTGTTCTGTTTTCCAGTTCTTTGGAGTCAATCGACGTGATTGCACCGGTCAGGTTGACCTTCTTCTGGGTACCGTAACCGACAACGACGGTCTCGGTGAGCGTCATGTTGTCCTCGTCGAGGTATATGACGATCGTGGATTTGGATGCAGGGACAGTGACTTTCCTCGTCAGATAGCCGAGTGAAGACACTTCCACTGTAACATCACCTGCGGGAACGGTGAGCGAGAAACTACCGTCGTCCACAGTCACGGCGCCTGTAGTCGTGCCCGGGAGCATGACTGCCGCACCGACAAGAGGTTGCTGGTTCGCGTCGAGGACTTTACCCGACACCTCACGGCTCTGTGCAAATGCGCCGGCAGCGCATAATGCAAACAAGACCAGAGAGACAGCAAATGATTTTAATACTCTCATAAATGTAAGGTTTGTAAATAATAAACTAAGGTTGCTATTGTAAGTTGTATTAGCCTTTTCGCCTATTTATATGTGTCCACGGTGAATGCTTTCGGACGGGTCATTGTCTCAGTATAGACATTGCCGAAGCAGTCGGTCACCTTTATGTTGAGTGTGGAGGTTGCACTGGAAGCGGTCACTTTCCACAGATGCGAGCAGACAGACGTCTTGAACGTAGGGGATGTGCTGGTCTTCATCTTTACGGCACTGTATGTCAATATGTGCAGAGGGTCGCGGACACTCGATACTCCGGTCACTGCCAGGGCTTTCCCGTCCTCGGTCACCTCGATTTTCCAACCGTCGCCGAAATTCCAGACATTTATATAGACCTCATTGCTGTTGTCCGCCTTTGTCCATTGTCCTGCGAGAGTCTCGTAGGCGTCCTTGTATGTCTGGGATACGTCCGGCATCATCTTCTCGGCTGAGAGATTGATGCAGTTCCTGTCGTATGTCCTGAACTGGAGGTCGGCGCTTATGCCGGTAGGCTTGAACTGCCATTTGAAGTCTTTTCCGGAGATGTTGAAAATCTGGTATCCTCCCGGAGCCCCGTCCTGGGCGATATGGAGACCCGCAAGGTCAACCGAAGACCACCAGTCCGCGCAGATTGCCCCTGAATTGTGGTCCTTGTAGTTGCTTACGCTCTGGTTGGCTACCTTGTGCGTGTGCCCCGTGATGAAATGCACCTGGTCGTATGCGGAAAACAGGCTTGTCAGATTTGCCTTGTCTGCCGCGCTCATGTTGAAGGTAGGGGAGTGCATTGCCACAACGACCGGAGTCGATGTGCTCACGAACGACAGATCCTTCTTGATCCATTCGAGCTGCTCGTCAGTCACTTTCTGATTGTATGTGCGGTAATCCTTTCCTTTTCCGTTGTTCGTACATTCGATATTGTCAAGCACCATATAATGGATGTTCCCGATATTGAAGGAATAGTAGTCCGGTGATACAAGTTCAGTGTACTGCTGGATGGTGTCGAAGTCGCCTACGGAGAACATGTCGTGGTCGTGGTTGCCGATGGTGTGGAATACCATCAGGTCGGTCATTTTGTTCGCGTCGTTCAGATATTGGGCGAACTGGTAATTATTGTCATACCAATAATAGTCCCATGTCATGTCCCCAAGGGTGATGGCGTATGTCTTCTCGTTCCGGTGGGCCGCAGTGTATTCGTTGATTTCGGAGCAGAATTTGCCGAACAGGGTCACGTCATTGTTCCTTCCGCCGGCGAGATGCATGTCACCGAGCACGAGCAGATTGTGGTTGGTCTGGTCTCCTGCCTTGAATACCTGGAAGTCCACGCGTTCCACCACGTTGGAGGATTTCACGAGCTTGATGTAGTTGCGCGGGAGAATACCGTTGTTGGCTACTTCGTATCCGCTTGGTATTGAAATGAATACGTATCCGTATTTCTTTGCTGACTTCATCTGGTACACTCCCTCTGGATCCGTCTGCACGACTTCCACCCCGTCCGAGATGACGACTCCCGGCATTCCCTTGCCTCCGCAGGTCACGATTCCGTACACCGTGCTTCCGCTTTCAGGCTTGACCTCGGTGCCGTTGTCAACGGTAATGTCAGTCTCGCCCATTTTCCTGACCTGACTGCCGCGTTTCACGCTTACCGAATATCTGCCGGAGCAGATGCCGTCGTAGAGGGAAATGGTGAACGAACTCGAAGAAACCGTCGTGATGGCGCAGTCGTGTGCAACCGAAGTGGCGTCCTGCAGGACTATCTTGTCCGTCTTCAGGGGAGCTTTGCTGAAAAGAACCTTGAATGTGATGCCTGCTGACACGTCTTCCACCGTTATATTGTCAGGAACGGAGAACTGGACGTCGATTTCGCCGCCCGAGCCGCCTTCTTCTTTTTCAGAACAGGACAATACTTCCGGCAGACATAGTGCCAGAAGGACGAAAAATGATAAGAAACGTTTCATACAACAACTGATAATTAACCCACATTGCAGCTAATCCTCCATCTGAAAAATTTTTCACTCCATCCAAT
>JBJEBJ010000009.1:0-21188 GCA_051869955.1 Candidatus Cryptobacteroides sp. | reverse complement strand
GGTACAACATTCAATCTTTTTCTACCTTCCCGTGTCTACTTTTTCGAGAGCAGCAGTTAAGCTTTTGAGAACAATCAGTATTTGATCCTGAAGTAGTCCAGCAGGGCCTTGAAATTGTCCTGTGCCGTGAGGCAGGTGTCAATTAGATAACCGGGAGCATTGTCCCATTCCTTCAGGCCGCGGTAGTAGAAGAATTTCAGGTCTTCCGTGATGATGAACGGGACATGGCCGTTTGCGAGGCACTCCTTGAACATTATCAGGCGCCCGACCCTTCCGTTGCCGTCCTGGAATGGATGGATGCTTTCGAATCGCTGGTGCAGTTCAATGATGTCCTCTAAAGACTTGAGCTTCCTTGAATTGTATCCTGACAGGAGAGCCTTCATGGCCTTGTGCACATTCTCCGGAGGAGTTGTTGAATTACCTCCGACCTCGTTCGGAAGCCGCTTGTAGTCGCCTACTTTGAACCAGTCTTTGCGGCTGTCCGATGTCCCGGATTTGAGAATGCCGTGCAATTCCTTGATCAGGCTCTTCGTCAATTTTTCTTCCGCCCTGTCTATGATGAGGTCAATGCATCGGAAGTGATTGACAGTCTCGATGATGTCATCCACACGGATGCTCTCACCCTTCACACCTATGGTATTGGTCTCGAAGATGTATCTAGTCTGGTCATGGGTGAGCCGGGAGCCTTCGATGTGATTCGAGTTGTATGTCAAATCTATCTGTGTACGGTGATAGATGCCACCTTTCATCTTCATTTCTTTCTGCTCACGAAGCACTCGGAGCAGCGGAGATTCCTTGCCTCTGCGGCTCTTCTTTGACGGCAGTTCCGCATCCTCCGGAATATTCCAGGTCTTGCCGACAAGAAACGCCCCCTCAATCTTCCCGAGGGCGCAATAATTTCTGGCCGTCCTTTCCGGAATCCCGTGTCTTGAAGCGAATTCTGTAACTGAGATATAATTCATATTCGGCTTATCGGCAAGTTTCTGTCCGGCATCTTCCGCAAATATACGTATTTTGCCGATATCGGCAAAATATAATGATGCGCTTTGTAAAGCGTTCTTTATTGTGAACTAATGCACTTGTGCCCTTTACAGTCCTGCCAGTTGTCTATTAATAAAACCAGCAATCAAGTCTGTATGGGATTTGTCAATGCCTGCATCAGCGGCCTGATTTTCAAATGAAGCGACGACTGTGGAAACCTCCTTGATTATGGACTCGGCGTTGTTTATGTCGTTCTCCTGGGCGAGCCTCATAAACTGGCTATACGTTATGTTTCTGTCGCATTCCTCTATTGACATTGCGTGCCTGTCCCCGATGAATGCGTTCTTGTAATTTACAGTGAACGTGATGTCGTATGCCGGGGCAAGCCTCCAGGAGCCGTCTTCCGACATAGTGAAGGAAAAATTCTTGTCGTGGTCATCCGTGACACCGGCCAGATAATTGAAGACAGTGCGTCGGAATAATCCTTCCACATCGGAGTGCGGTAAGTCCAACATCCTGCAGATGCGGAAAATCTCATCGTAAGAGGGCACTTTGCCGCACAAGGCCCGCAGCGTTACAGCATGAAGTTTCCTCCCGGATTTCCGGTCAAAGCGTTCGGTGAGGAAATGATTAAACCCTGAAATCGGCAATAGCATTGACTTTTCCATTATTATTCCACATTCAATGGCCATTTTGTAATATGCATATTCAATCTCTGCTGTAGGCCAGTTCTCGGAGTCCCGAAATTTCAAGATGTAATGTGTAAAGTCTTTAGGCAGAAGGACCTGACCGGAACGTATCTCGCCCGTTTCCCAATTTATGGCAACGATTGCCTTGGGATGTTTTCCCCCTGCGCTCATTCCTACGGACATTAGATCATTGATTCCCGGCTTGTCGTCAATGTTCAGTACGACTCCTTCACGTGAGGTCTCAATTGCTTTGGCCAATTCGAAGAGCTCTTCCAGAACCACGGCATCATCAGATGATGAATTGTACAGTTGTGGCACAAACTCAAAGCCGCCTATTCCACGTTTCCCGATAAATGCAAGTTTGTCCACAGGGCTGATGTCATGACTCCTCAACCCCGAGGATTCTATCCACTTCGAGAATACCTGATTGCCCCAGTCATCCGGCAGGGAACCGCTCAGGAATCTTGGAAGACCCTCATTTTCATTTCTTCGGCATATATCCGAAAGTCCTTTCTGTACAAAAAAATTCGATACCTTGTATGGCCCGAGCGGATCGACATCGAAGCCGAACCTGTGATATTCCGGATTGAAAGAAATCATTGCTCCCACCTTGCCGAATCCCGGGCGATAGCCGCCCTCCCAATTCAGCTTGCAGATTTCTTTTCCGTACAGAAATACTGTGACAATATTATTTTTCATCGCGGCGCCGTTTTACTCTTTTTTTGTCTCTGTTGTCCACGGTCTGGATGTCGTACAGGCTCGTAGGAATGTCCGGGATGATTTCGGCAATGTTTTCAAGCCTATGGATAGAACGCATCAATGCGACAAGGTTGTCAATCCTGATGGAGCAGCCATTCCCCTTTTCAAACCGGACAATGGTCATCACGGACACGCCTGTCCTTTCAGCAATGTCTTTCTGCGTCATTCGCAATGCAATCCGGTAAGCGCGGAAACGCCTCCCAAGTTCTACGATAATGTCATTGTTGGACTTTCCGTAGAGTTCTGTCAAATCCAAAGAATTCATAATGTGCAAATATACAAATATGATTAGTAATAACAAATATTTGCGTATAAATCATCATATACGATAATCTGTTCTCTTTTGCTAATAAGGTTTTTGCCGGTCAAGACGAAACTGGAGGCCGGGCGTATTCAATTGTCCGGAAGCCGCTAATGATGCGCTCCGAGGCTCGATATTTGCTAAAAGTAGTACATAACATAGGAGATTATCATGATTATTACAATTTGCCTGCTTATTCTCATATATTCTATTCTCAAACGTCCTGTAGGCGGACTTCTTGAAAAACTTGGGGATGTCGACTGGAAGACTCTCAGCCAAGATGCCTGGGGTAAGATTGTCACTTATTCCAAGAAGCTCGGACGTGCAACTACGCGTGAATTGCTCAAATTCTACTATGTAATGTCGGAGGGAGACCTGTCAACTTTTGAGAAGGCACTGGTCTATGCCGGAATCATTTATATCGCTGTTCCGGGCGACCTTTTGCCAAGGAAGGTACTTGGTTTCCTGGGCGTTCTTGATGATGCCGGAGTTGCAGCATGGCTCTACGAAAAGATCGGCAGCAAGATTACACCTGCCATTGAATTAAAAGCTGATATGAAGCTTGATGAATGGTTCGGGCCGGAGATTGTAACAGGTGTGATTTGACTAAGATAAAGTATGATTTTCATAAATATTAGGAATTACAATGAACAGGATATTGGCAATGATGATAGCCCTTGTCGGGCTGATAGGGTGCTCGTGTGGAAACGGGACAGGAACAAAAGGAATGACCGGAGCATATTCAAGGGTAGGGAAGCTGTCTGAAGAGGAGAAGGCCATCTTCAGCGAAGTTGTCTCTCCTTATGTCGAACCGAAACTGAAGGCGGAGAAAGTCTCAAGGCAGGTTGTTGCCGGAACGAACTACTGCTTTGTCTGCAAGGACCCGGATGGAAAGCGAGTGGAAGTGGTCGTGTACGCTCCACTGCCCGGTAATGGAGACCCCGAGATCACATCTGTGAACGGAGAGGAACTGATGGATGATTTTCCGGGTAATTGCCCAATATTCATCACCCCGTCGGGAAAGCCCTTGCGTATCGCCTGCATCTTCCACGGTTCTCTTGCTTTCGAGTATGAAGGCAAGGTCATTCACATTGATCCTGTTACGCAGATGGGTGATATGAAGATATACTATTCCGCATTCGGAAAGGCCGATGCTATATTCATAACCCACTCTCACCACGACCACCTCTGCCAGGAAGCGATAGATAATCTGTCCGGTGAGGAGACGGCCTTGTTTGCCAATGCTGAATCAGCATCTGCCCTTGGCAGGGGAACGGTCCTGGCCAATGGGGACTCCGGTGAACTGTCTGAAGGAATCCGCTATATTGCCGTGCCTGCATACAACACCACTGAGGGCAGGGAAATGTTCCACCCGAAGGGCAACGGAAACGGATATGTCTTTGATTGTGACGGATTCAGGGTATATGTCGCAGGGGATACTGAGCCGATTGATGAGATGTCGGAGCTTGGCAGCATTGACCTTGCCTTTCTCCCTGTCAACCAGCCATATACAATGACAGTCAGCCAATGCGTGGAGGCCGCGGAGATCATCCGACCTAAGATACTCATTCCTTACCATTACAGCGATACCGACCTCTCAGGCCTCCCGGAAATGCTCAAGGGAATGGAAGTGAAGATATTTGAGTCATTACGATAATGATGGAACTAGATACCACCAATATGTGTTCTCACCTCAAGAGGAAACTCTTTGAGGAGGATGGACCGTACCACAAGATCTGGCTCGCGGTTCAGGAGGATGACGAGCTGACAGCGATGGTACGCAGCCGGCAGCTGCATATCTACCGGAACGGCAAGAAGATCATGATTCTTGCTGGGAAGGCTGCTCCGAAGATTCTAGACCCGAAGGATATTATCGTGAAGATAATGCTCTCGAGCATCTGCACAAGCGACCTTCATGCAAAACACCTGACATGGCCCATAATTATAACTACCTGATTATCAACGATAAAATATTTTCGGAGATGGCAGGTGCCGGCGAAATGATGTGACCTGCCACTGGAAATGCCGCTACAAGCTCCAGAACGCCATTTTGAATGTCAGGTGTTTTGCACGAAGGCAACTGTCATGGTTATTTGCAATTACGGCCACCGTTGGCTAACTTTGCGGATTACATGAAGTGAAACAAAAACAGCGGACAGATATATGCGGAAAATATGGAAAGAGGCCCTGAAATATGCGGGCATCATATTGTTCTTCCTCGCGGTCGCCTACGGTTTCGTGCCGCAGGTGCTGGACGGCAAAATCGTGAATCAGAGCGACATATCGGGATATGTGGGGATGGCCCATGAGGCCAATTCCTGGAATGCGGAGCACCCGGACGACCGCACGGCATGGACTAATTCCATGTTCGGGGGAATGCCTACGACCATGCTCACTGGCAATCCTTCGGGAGACTGGACCCAAAATCTCTACAAGGCATTCCTTTTCGGGAAGCGCCCGGCGAGCTACATTTTCATATCCCTGCTCGGAGCCTTCCTCCTCATGCTTTCATTGGGAATCAACTGGCTCGTGGCCGTGACAGGCGCCATTGCGGTGACGTTCTGCTCCTACAATTTCCAGATAATCCAGGTCGGACACAATACCAAGATGATGGCCATAGCCTGGCTTCCATGGGTACTCGCAGCCCTGACATTCACATACAGGAAAGCCCTGAACCTCTACAGGTCAGACACTTGTGAGAATCCCGGATGGCGTTCCTGGCTTCCGCTCACAGTCCTTGGTGCAGCACTTTTCGGAATGACGGTGAATTTCCAGATCAAGGCTGACCACATCCAGATATCATATTACCTCGCCATAATCATCTGCTGCTATGTCGTCGGGCTGTTCATCTGGCTGATGCTCGACCAGGTGCGCCGCAAAGCCACGGGGCGTTTCTTCGCGGCATCATTCCTCCTGCTCTTCCTCGGGCTCGCCGGCATCGGAACCAACGCCAACAAACTGATACCTACTTACTTGTATTCCCAGCACACGATGCGCGGCGGTTCAGAACTCGCAGCGGGCAATCAGGATAACGGACAGAAAAAGTCCAAAGGCCTCGACCTCGACTACGCCACAGCCTGGTCCTACGGATGGCAGGAATTGCCTAACATGATGATCCCGGATTTCAACGGTGGCTCTTCCGCTGGCGCCGTGAATCCGTCCAAGTCCCATACTGTCAAGCTCTTGAAACAATATGGCCAGCCCAATGCCAATGCCGTGGCGAAGTCCCTGCCGCTTTATTGGGGACCGCAGCCGTTCACTGCCGGGCCGATGTACATGGGCGCGATAACAATCTTCCTCTTCCTCCTCGGACTGTTCCTGTGCAAGGGGAAGGACAAGTGGTGGCTCCTCGCAGCGACCCTCATAGCCGTCTTCCTCGGAGTGGGCAGGCATTTCATGCCGTTCACGGAATTCTGGTATTATCACATGCCGTTCTACAGCAAGTTCAGGACGGTGTCGATGGCATTGATCATTCTCCAGTTCACGCTCCCGATGCTGGGATTCCATGTTCTGGACAAGATACTTAAAGGGGAATATACCGGTGACCGTCTCCGGAAACCGGCTGTTGCAGCGCTTGTGCTGACTGCCGGATTCTGTCTGCTGTGTTCTGTCTTTCCGGGCATTGCGGGCTCCTTCGAAGGGGCTTCCGACTCGGGAATGCACAGGGAACTCGCTGCAGCATTGCAGGAAGACAGGAGGATGCTGCTCTCCCATGACGCACTGATTTCCGCGTTCATGGTGCTGGGCACATTCCTCTTGATATTCTGGGCCTATGCCAGGCCTAAGGAGACCTCCGGCAATGATGCATTCGTGGGCAGCCGCAGGATGTATGCCGCCGGAGGAATCTGCCTTCTCGTATTGATAAACATGTGGGCGGTAGGAAAGAGGTATCTCAATGCCGGACATTTCGTCAAGCCGCGCGAATTCAACGGGCAGTTCGCCCAGCGTCCGGTGGACAAGGCCATCCTCGAGGATCCGGAACTCGGTTACAGGACTCTTGACCTGAGCGTCAATGTGTTCAATGACTCTCATCCGAGCTATTGGCACAGGAACATCGGCGGATACAGCCCGGTGAAGATGCAGCGTTATCAGGACCTCATCGACAGGCATCTCAACAATGAAATCAACACCCTGATCGGTGCGGTGAACAAGGCCGGCACCATGTCGGGCCTGATGGAGTCATTCCCTCATCTTCCGGTGCTTGCGATGCTCAATGACAAATACATCATCCTCGACGGGAACAGTGCTCCCGTGGTAAATCCGGATGCGATGGGCAATGCATGGTTCGTGGACGGTTGCAGGGTTGCAGAGACTCCGGACGAGGAGATAACCCTTCTCGGGGAGGTGGATCTCGGGACCACTGCTGTGCTCGGTCCGGATTTCCGCGAGGCGGAAGGGAAATTCCCTGTGCGCGACAATGCCATGGAAATGGACAAGGATGTTGCATTGGACAATATCTATATGACATCCTATGCGCCTAACGAACTCCGTTATCATTACACTGCTGAATCTGACAGGGCCGTGGTGTTCAGCGAGATATATTATCCTTCGGGATGGTCTTCCTGGATCGTGCCGTCTGACGCGCAGGGCGAGGCTTCAGATGAAAGGCAGGAGATAGAACTCTTCAGGGCCGACTGGACATTGCGTGCGGCAGTGCTTCCTGCAGGTGAACACGACCTCGTGATGCGTTTCGAGCCTCAGTCCTATGTCCTGAGTTCCAATGTCTCACGCGGCTCCTCGGCGCTCCTTCTGCTGCTCGTTCTTGTTTCCGCGTCAGTCGCCCTGTTCTTCGATTATGAGAAGAGGTCGTCCAGACCGTATGTGGCATTGTCCTGTCATATCGGTCGCAGCATTCACTGCGGCTACTGAAGAGCTTTCCCGGCGACGGACTCCAAAAGCGCAGCCATCCGTTTTGTGGTATTGCGTCTGGAATATGCGGCAATCCGGTCCGAAGAATCATCCGGACTGATTTCCTCATGTGCCGGGTCATTGAAATTCTTCCAGCACAAATTGATGTAGGCAGCGATTGACGTCTTGTCATTCCAGTTGAATACCACTCCGGCACCGGTCTCGTTCAGTATCCGGGCCATTGCTCCGTCAGTCTGTCCGATTCCGAGCACAGGCTTCCTCGCGGCGAGATATTCGAACAGTTTTCCCGGCAGGGTAGCCTTGTACTCCGGCTCCTTGCGCAGGGGCAGGATCAGCATTGATGCGTTCTTCTGCTCCCTGACTGCCACCGTGTGGCTCTGGTATCCGGAATCCACGAGATTTTCCCCGAGTCCGGCTTTCTTGATAGAAGCTGTAATTTGCGGGTCGGTCTTTCCGGCAAGCCTGATTCTCAACATCTTCCTGAATCCCGCATCTTCGCTGCATTTCTCCGCCAATGCCTCCCAGAGAGTTTCAGGATTGCCGTCAGCGGCGAACAGTCCGGTATGTGTCACGTTGAAATATCCGTCCGGCTCCACCACCTGCTCGAAATCCTCCTCGTCATATCCGTTGGTAATGAGTTCCACGGGCGTGGAGGTCATTGTCACGAAATCATCCTGGACGAGAGGCGACACGGCTACGACCACATCCGCATTGTCCAGCACTTCGCGTTCCATACGGAGATGTTTCCTTTCGGCCCATTTTGACAGGCACAAGTGCTTGAAATAGAACATTTTCGTCCATGGATCACGGAAATCGGCCACCCACGGAATCCCCGTCTTGCGGGCCACTTTCATGGCAATCAGGTGCATAGAATGAGGCGGCCCCGTGCTCACAATCACATCCACCGGATGCTCCTTCAGATATCTGCACAGGAATCTCACCGACGGCCTCATCCACGTCACCCTCGGGTCAGGGATGAAAAGATTGCCCCGCAGCATCAGCATCAGCCTCTGCTTCAGGGTCTTCTTCTGGCTGTTAATCGGATTGACCTCCTTTACGGTCGCGTCTTTCCGGCCCATCAGCCTCCTGTAGAAAGAGTAGAACTCGGTGATATGCCTTTTCACCACCACTGCCTCTTCCGGGATGTCGCTCTCCAAACTGTGGTCCACGGCCGTCATTTCCGGGTTCTCCGGAGTGTAGATGACCGGCTGCCAGCCATATTGGGGCAGGTATTTTGAGAATTTCACCCACCTCTGTACTCCAGAGCCGCCTGTAGGAGGCCAGTAATATGTGATGACAAGTACTTTTTTCATGCTGCAAAAGTAGCAATTATTTCTGTAAAGTCACTTGTCTGCTCTATCTTTGCCATGCGGGCATCACACCATATCTATTGGATATAGGCTGTAGGAATCACTGGCATCGCCCCGTGCTGGGTACATACATAGGCGGAAACCCTGACTGCATTTACGTGGGCATCGCGGACTGACTTTCCATTCAGCAGCGAGCCGACGAAAGCACCTGTGAATGCATCTCCAGCCCCTACGGTATCAGCTACTTCAACTTTCGGAGTTTCGATAAACGATGTCTCGTCTTCGGTAAATACATAAGAGCCCCTGCTTCCCTGGGTGAGTATGAGAATGCCCAAGCCGTATTCATTCATCAGGCAACGGCATTTTTCCTCGTCGTCACGCCCTTCGATGCCAAGCAGCTGCACGATTACCGGCAATTCTTCATCATTGAGTTTGAGGATGTTGCAATATTCAAGCGAAGTCCCTATCACCTCACGGTCATAGTAATGCTGCCTGAGGTTCACGTCGAAGATCTTGAAAGTCTCCCGGTTGTCCGGCATCGCTTCAAGAAAACGGTGGATGGTTCTGCGGGAAACCATGTTCCTCTGGGCCAGGCTGCCGAAACATACCGCTGCAGTGTCCTGCGCCAATGCCAGCAGCTCTTCCGAGACCGGGATATTGTCCCATGCGACATCCTCCCGGATTTCATATTGAGGGATTCCGTTTTCATTCAAAGTAACCCCCACAGTACCGGTCGGACAATCAACCTGAGGAATAACCATGTTCAATTTCGCTTCCTCAAACTTCGAGATAAGCTCCTGCCCCAGTTCGTCCCTGCCGACAGCGCTGACTGCATAAGCCCGATGGCCGAACTGTCCTGCATGGTAAGCGAAATTGGCCGGTGCTCCTCCTATCTGTCGGCCAGCAGGAAGCATGTCCCACAAGGCCTCGCCGATTCCAACGACATTTTTCATAAGCGCAGCCTATTTGTCCAAGTCAATAATAACCTTCATCGTGGATGCCCTGTTCGCGTCGATGTATTTGTATGCCTCGTCATACTGTTCGAATGCAAAGCGGTTCGAAATCAGAGGTTCAAGGTTCACAATACCCTTGCTTACATAATCGACGGCGGTCAGATAGTCCTCGTGGCGGTACATCATGGTTCCGATGAGCCTGAGCTCGTGTTCCCCGAGGTAGAACATGCTGAGAGCAGGGTCTTTTGCAAATACTGCAACTATGACGATGTCGCTTCCTTTCTCGATGGTCTCCATAAGGGAACGGACACTCGACTCGACTCCTGCCACCTCAAAGCCCACCTGATAGCCCTCGTCACCGAATACCTCCTTTACTGCGTCCTTCAACGGCTTGTCCATCACATTGTCAGTATATTCAATCCCGCATTCCCGGGCTTTTGCAAGACGCAAATCGCTCACGTCGGTAATCAGCACCTTCTTTGCCCCTCTTGCCTTGCAGAACTGCGCCACGAGATTGCCTATGGTGCCGGCTCCGCTGACAACCACATTCTTGCCTTTCAGCTCCGTGCGGCTTGTTGCGTGTGCTCCTACGGCTGAAGGCTCGATCATTGCCCCATAGTCGAGGCTCATCCCCTCAGGCAATACCACTACACGGTCATCTGTGGTGACGAAATAGTCCTGTGCCACTCCGTCTGCCTGGAACGCCTCCACCCTAAGATGCTCACAGACATTGTATTGTCCACGCCTGCACGGCCCGCATTCCCCGCAAACCAGCTGCGGCCTTGCCGTAATGTTGTCCCCGGCCTTGCAAACGGTCACCCCGGAGCCGACTGCAACTACTGTCGCCGAGTATTCGTGTCCCTGGACCACAGGGTAGAAGGTTGCAGGGTGCTGCCCGTGATATGAATGTATCTCACTGCCGCAAATCCCGATTCGCCTTACTTTGATCAACACCTGATGAGCCTGCAGGTCCTCCGCCTTCGGCGCATCAATGTTCCTGAACTCAATCTTTTTCGGTTCTGTCAAAACTGCCTGTCTCATAATATGGTCTGGATTGTTTTCTTAATGTTATATTGTTGCAAAATTACAGGAGAAGTTGCAGGCAATCAAATATTTTATGCCGGAAATTCTCCGCAACCGTTCCCGCAACCGTTCCCATTTTTCGCAACCGTTCCCATTAATTCCCAGAATAATTCATAAATTTGCAGAAAACCGCATTCCGATGAAATACATTACCATTATCGACATAGCCAGGGAACTGGGCATTTCCAAAAGCACGGTATCGAGAGCACTTTCCGGCGACACCCACAATGTCAAGACGGAAACCATGAAACTTATATGCGAAACAGCGGACCGCATGGGTTACAGGCGCAACGAAATGGCTGTAAACCTGCGGCATCAGAGAACGCGCAATATCGGTATCATCATTCCTGAGGGCGTGACATCGTTCTTCATGAGTTTCATCCAGCAGGCCCAGAAAGAGCTGCGCAAATGCGGATACCGTACGATGATTGCGATATCGAACGAGGACCCGGAGCAGGAAGCGGAGAACCTTCAGATGCTCGAACAATGCCGTGTCGAGGGGCTCATCATGAGCGTATGCCACAAGGACAAGAACATAGACCTGTACAAAAGGATGATGAACCAGGGCATACCGATTGTATTTTTCGACAGGCGTGTGTACGGGATAGAGGCATCCCAGGTGCGTATTGATGATTACCTCATGGCATTCTTCATGGTTGAGGCGTTGATAAGAAGCGGCTGCAGGAAGATTGTCCATCTGGCCGGTCCCGACCATATAATAAACGGGATTGACCGTCATCGCGGCTACCGTGCGGCACTTGAGAAATTTTCCATACCTTATGACGGGCGATATGTTTTGAAGGGAGGACTCAGCGCGGAAGAGGGAGCGTCTGCGATTGAAGGCTTCCTGTCAGAAGGTCTCGAAATGGACGGGGTTTTCGGATTTACTGAAACGGCGACCCTTGGAGCAAAGAGCATGCTCCAGAAAATGAATTACCGGATTCCCGAGGATGTCTCTCTTTGCTGTATTTCCGGCACGGCACTCTGCACCATTGTCCATCCGACGATAACAGCCGTGGAACAGCCGGTAATAGAAATGGCCACCGTTTCCTGCAGGCTTCTCCTTGAGCAGATTGCCAATCCTGCTTTGAGAAAGGAAAGCATCATCCTGAGGGGCAATATGACGAAAAGGGAATCCACGAGGAGCCGGAACTCATAGCCTTCTCTTTTTTCATAGTTTCCGATAGGTTATCGGGTGTAGCCGCCCTGTGCTGATCCGGTTGTGGCACTGAGAGTGGCGGGGAGAACCGAAGTCAAAAGTGCATTGATGGTTTTCATAACGTTATACGTCAAAAAGACGTAAATTTATTGCAAAGTGATTTAAAAATATTATCTTTGCGAAAAATGAAGTAATAATGGGACAAGTTTCTATGACAGTCAGGATGGATTCTGACTTGAAAAAAACATTTGATGCGCTTTGCTCGCAATTCGGGATGAGCGCAAATACGGCAATGACGGTATTTGCGAAAGCTGTAGTTCAAAGGGGAAAGATCCCTTTTGAGATACGCGGTGACAAGACTGATTCCAGAGCGGAGGGCCTCAATGCGTTCCGGCAGATTCGTGCTCTCGCTGAAAGTGGCGTCCTGCCGGATTTGAGCCTTGATGAAATCAATGAAGAGATAGCACTTTCCAGGGATGGAAGATAAGAATATTTTTGCAGTCATCGACACCAATGTCCTCGTGTCAGGGCTGTTGGCAAGAAATGGGGGTTCAGCTGTTGTAAAAGTATTTGAGTCGGTGATGCAAGGAAGAATAACCCCGGTCATCTGTGATGAGATATTGTCTGAATATTCAGAAGTTCTGAACAGACCAAAATTCGGATTGCCTGCGGGCCTTGTAGATTCTATTGTGAGATTTATCGAGCAGAATGGTATTAAGGCTGAAAGAATGCATGCCGATGAGATTCTCCCTGATCCCAAAGATGTAGTGTTCTATGAGATAGCAATTTCAAAAGAAGCCTCGTATTTAGTGACAGGCAATATCAAGCATTTCCCGTCTAAGGCATTTGTTGTCACACCTGCTGAGATGTTGGAAATACTAAAAAAAGTATAGGCGTTTTTCTTATCCCAATTGAGGACGATGAATAGCAGGAGCAGACACCATTTCTTTGCCGTTTCGTCTGAATTTTTGTAAATTTGCTTGGTTGCGGGGGAATAATCCTGCGCGGCCTGACAAAATCATTTTCCTATGGCGAAAAAACAAGCGGAGGACACTCCTCTTCTGAAACAATATTTTTCCGTGAAGGCCCAGCATCCTGAGGCCATATTGCTGTACAGGGTGGGGGATTTCTATGAGACATATTCCGACGATGCGGTGCTGGCGAGCAAGGTCCTGGGCATCGTGCAGACGAAGCGCTCGAACGGGGACAAAGGCTACATCCCGATGGCCGGATTCCCTCACCATGCCATAGAACTCTATCTGACCAAGCTGATACGGGCCGGATACAAGGTCGCCGTATGCGACCAGCTCGAAGACCCGAAACTCACCAAGACACTTGTCCGGAGGGGAGTCACCGAACTCGTGACCCCGGGCCTTGCTTTCGGGGAACAGATGCTGGACCAGAAAGAGCATAATTATCTCGCAGGCCTCACATTTTTCAAGAACGAATGCGGAGCGGCCTTCCTCGACGCTTCCACAGGCACATTCGAGGTGACCCAGGGCTCCGTGGAATATATCGGCACCCTGCTCTCCTCGCTCTCCCCGAAGGAAATCGTGGTGGAGCGAGGGACTGAACGAAAGATCAGGGAACTGTTCGGGGACAAACTGTACATCTCGACCGTGGACGAGTGGGCCTTCGTGCATGAATCGGCCGTTGAGAGACTCAAGAAACAGCTGAAAGTCAATTCGTTGAAGGGCTATGGAATAGATTCCTGCCCTCTCGGGATATGCTCGGCGGGAGCCTTGGTGGTGTATCTGGAGCAGACCCAGCATGCCGGACTCTCCAACATCTGCTCAATCTCGAGAATTGACTGGGACAAATTCGTATGGATGGACCGGTTCACGGTGCGCAATCTGGAGCTCCTCGCCGCTTCCTCGGGAGGAGAAGGCGTGTCCCTGGTGGATGTGATTGACAGATGCTCCTCGCCGATGGGCTCGCGCCTGCTGAGGAACTGGCTGGCTATGCCGTCCATGGACATTGACACACTCAACGGCAGATACGACATAGTGGAGCATTTCACCCGGAACAGGGAACTGCTCGACAAGGTCCAGGAACGCATCGGGGCCATCGGGGACCTCGACAGGATTCTCTCAAGGGCTGCGACTGGCAAGATAATGCCGAGGGAGGTTCTCCAGCTCGGGAAAGGACTTGCCCAGCTTGACCCTGTCAGGACCATGTGCATGGAGTCCACGGAAAACGGAGCGGAATGCGCCCCCCTGAAAGCTCTCGTATCCCATATCGGGAACTGCAGCTCGTTGCTTGAGGACATTGTCCGCACGATGAATCCGGAGGCGGCAGCGGCTATCGGGAAAGGAGACGTCATAGCATCCGGGGTGGACGAAGAACTGGACCGCCTCAGGGAAATCTCCCGTGGAGGCAAGGACTATCTCCTGCAGATGCAGAGGCGCGAGACGGAAAGGACCGGCATCACTTCGTTGAAAATCAGCTACAATAATGTCTTCGGCTACTATATCGAGGTGCGCAATGCCCACAAGGACAAGGTACCTTCGGACTGGATACGCAAGCAGACCCTCGTCAATGCCGAGAGATACATCACCCAGGAACTCAAGGATTACGAGGAGCAGATACTCTCGGCCGAGGACAAGATTTACGTGATAGAGTCCAGGCTTTACAATGAACTGATTTCCAGGATACAGGCCTCGGTAAGACTGATTCAGGAAAATTCCGCGGCGGTGGCGGTTTTAGACATTCTGGCAGGATTTGCGGAGAATGCCGTCGGGAGAAATTACTGCCGCCCGGTGGTGGACGGTAGCAGTGCGCTTGACATC
This sequence comes from Candidatus Cryptobacteroides sp., assembly GCA_051869955.1. GTDB lineage: Bacteria > Bacteroidota > Bacteroidia > Bacteroidales > UBA932 > Cryptobacteroides. The sequence goes on along the minus strand of JBJEBJ010000009.1, from coordinate 6,295 downwards.
AAGGCAGGGCGCCATCCGGTCATCGAGACCCTTATGAAGCCCGGTGAGGAATATGTCCCGAACGACATCCATCTCGACAGGGACGGGCAGCAGATAATCATTCTCACGGGACCGAACATGTCGGGTAAATCCGCATTGCTCCGCCAGACTGCACTCATCGTGCTGATGGGCCAGATTGGTTCGTTCGTCCCTGCGGAATCGGCGAAATTCGGATATTTCGACAAGATTTTCACTCGTGTCGGGGCTTCGGACAATATCTCGAGAGGCGAATCAACGTTTATGGTGGAGATGCTGGAGACTTCGATGATTCTTCACAATCTGTCCGGGCGCTCATTGGTGCTTCTCGACGAAATCGGCAGGGGTACTTCCACCTATGACGGAATGTCCATCGCCCGCGCGATTGTCGAATATATACACGAGTACGGGAAGGGAGCCAAGACCCTGTTTGCCACGCATTATCATGAACTCAATGACCTGGAAGGCATATATCCGAGAGTCAGGAACTTCCATGTGGCGGTCAAGGAGGTCGGCCGCGAGGTGATTTTCCTGCGCAAGCTCAGGGAAGGAGGCACGGCGCACAGCTTCGGAATCCATGTGGCGAGGATGGCCGGTATGCCGAAAGAGGTGCTGGAGTCCGCGGAGAAGACTCTTGCCGCCCTCGAATCATCCGAGCCGGGAACTGTCAGCCGGCCGTCCTCATCGGAATGCGGAAAGATAACGAAGCCTTACAATACCAAAGAGGGGACCGTCCAGGGCGACGGCTCCATACAACTGTCCCTTTTCCAGCTGGACGATCCTACGCTGTCTTCCATCAGGGACCGGCTTAATTCCGTGGATTTGAACAATATAACACCTCTCCAGGCGTTCGACCTGCTGAGGGACATGAAAAAAGAACTTGGGATATGATGACGACGAAACACTTCGGACTATCGCTGATTGCGGCCTTGACAATGACCGTGGCGGTGTCCTGCGGCAGCCCTGGACCGGGATTCAGGGAAGCGGGAGATCCTGTCGCTGTTCTCCCTGCTGAAGACAGTTTGTGGAATCTGGCCGGCAAAGGCCTGAATGCCGGTTGGGTATCGGCGGATTTCCGGTACTCCCGGAGCACGGTGCCTGAAGCTGCCTTCCGGGATACGCTCACGATTGCGGCCTGGAAGGGCGAAAGGGTGTCGGGACAATTCCTTCTCTGGACCATGGACGGAGCCTCGGACGTGAGATGTGTGCCCGGAATGCTCCAGTCTGCATCCGGCAATATCGGAACTGATTGCCAGTCATGCTGTTTCGTCCGCTATACACTCGCCGACACACCTGAACCTGAATGCCGTTGCAACAAACCTGAAGACCATCCTTTCATGCTCGTTCCGGACATGCTGGATAATATCCCGTCGATGGACATCGAGGCCAGGACGGTTCGCCCGGTATGGTTCTCGACCGACGTCCCTCGTGATGCAGTTCCAGGTGTCTATGTCGGGGAAGTGCTCGTGAAATCCGGATGGCGTACATTGAGGAAGCTTCCTGTGAAACTTACCGTCATTGACAGGACACTCCCGTCTCCTGACGAATGGACATATCATCTTGACTTGTGGCAGCATCCTTCAGCGGTGGCCCGCACTTCCGGGACGGAGATGTGGAGCGACGCGCATTTCGAGGCCCTGCGCAGTGAAATGTCACTCCTTGCGGATGCCGGACAGAAAGTCATCACATGCACATTGAACCGCGATCCGTGGAACCACCAGTGCTACGACGGATACGAGAACATGATCAGCTGGACCCTCGGAAAGGACGGCTCCTGGAGCTACGACTACACCGTGTTCGACAGGTGGGTGACCATGATGATGTCCCTCGGAGTGGACAAGATGATAAACTGCTATTCCATGGTGCCGTGGAACTGCCTGCTGGACTATTATGACGAAGCCGCCTCGGAAATGAAGACCGTCGAGGCCAAGCCCGGAACGGAACTTTTCGAACAACTCTGGAGGCCGTTCCTGACGGACTTCAAGCAGCATCTCGCCTCGAAAGGCTGGCTGGAGATTACCAATATCGCCATGGATGAACGTAGCCCTCAGGAAATGGACGCGGCAGCGACCCTGCTCCAGGAATGTGCTCCGGAGATGGGCTTTGCAATCGCTGACAACCATCAGTCATACAGGAAATACACCATGATGCGGGATGTCTGCGTGGATATCCGCAACCCGATGGATTCCTCAGATGTCGTATCCCGTCGCGGGAACGGTTTCACGTCCACGTTCTACGCCTGCTGCAGCACGGCATTCCCGAATACATATACTTATTCCGAGCCTTATGAGGCGGAACTTCTCGTGCTTTACGGGGAGGCAATGGGCTATGACGGAATGTTGCGCTGGGCCTACAATTCCTGGTCGGAAGACCCTTGCTTCGACTCAAGATTCGGACATTTCGGTTCTGGAGACACTTATTTCGTATATCCGGGAGCGAGATCTTCAATGAGGTTCGAGCGTCTCAGGGACGGAATCGAGACTGCGGAAAAGATAAGGCTACTGAGGGAGATCCCAGACAGCGGCGATGCCTGTGCGGAAAGGATTGACAGGACACTGGACAGGCTTCTCGATCACAGGATAGATGACCCGGGCCATCCTTGGCCGCAGCTCCTTCAAAAGATTTCAGATGTGTCCAACGGACTTTGATTAATAACTTAAATACATAATTATCATGACACTCAAGACATTATGCATGACTCTGTCCCTGACTGCAGCAGTATCGTATGGTGCGGCAGCCTCAGACGGGGCCTATCAGGTAGTATCACCGGACGGAACTCTCCGCGCCACGGTCGTCGTAGGGGAAGATATTTCCTATACGGTCCTCAAAGGGACAAGGGAAATGATTGCTCCTTCCTGCATCTCCATGACTCTTGACGGCGGAATCGTCTTCGGACAGAACGACAAGGTCCGCAAGGTGCAGAGACGCACGGGTGACGCCCTGATTCAGTCAGATGTTTACAAAAATGCCGAAGTCCGTGACCACTATAATGAGATGGAACTGATATTCAAGGAGTTTTCTCTCACCTTCAGGGCTTATGACGAGGGCGTGGCCTATCGTTTCCGCAGTCTTCTCAAGACAGGAGGAAAGGTGGTCTCCGAGCGCGCCCAGTTCGCTTTCCCGGGAGACTGGCAGGGCTACTTCCCGTATGTGAAGCAGCATACGGAAACCCTTGAGTCCCAGTATTTCAACTCGTTCGAGAATACCTATTCCGTGCATCCTCTTACGGAATGGAACAAGGAAAGGCTTGCTTTCCTCCCTGTAGCGGTAGATGCCGGTGAGGGCCTCAAGGTGCTTGTGACCGAATCCGACCTGCTGAATTATCCGGGAATGTATCTGTACAACGGAAACGCTTCCACAGCTCTCGAAGGCCGTTTCGCCCCGTATCCGAAGGATGTGGAGCAGGGCGGACACAATATGCTTCAGGGCATCGTGAAGACCCGTGAGGACTACATCGCCTCATTCAATGCCGGGGAGTCATTCCCATGGAGGGTAATCATGGTGACTGGGAACGACGTTGACCTCGCAGTGAACAATCTCGTGTGGAAGCTTGCCACCCCTCCTGCCGCAGATGCCGACTTCAGCTGGGTGCGCCCGGGGAAAGTGGCCTGGGACTGGTGGAATGACTGGAACATATATGGTGTGGATTTCCGTGCCGGAATCAACAACGAGACCTACAAGTATTACATCGACTTCGCTGCCGCACATGGCATCGGCTATGTCATTCTCGACGAAGGCTGGGCGGTCAATCTCAAGGCGGACCTGATGCAGGTGATTCCGGAAATCGACCTGCCTATGCTCTCCCAGTACGCGACCGAGCGCGGAGTGGGCCTGATTCTCTGGGCCGGCTACCTGGCATTCGACAGGGACATGGAAAATGTCTGCCGTCACTATTCCGAAATGGGGATCAAGGGCTTCAAGGTGGATTTCATGGACAGGGACGACCAGCAGATGGTGGACTTCTATGTACGTGCGGCGCAGACGGCGGCCAAATATCAACTCATGCTGGATTTCCACGGCGCATTCAAGCCTGCAGGCCTGACACGCACCTATCCTAACGTATTGAATTTCGAGGGCGTGCACGGACTCGAACAGATGAAATGGAGCAAGGATGCCGACCAGGTGACCTACGACGTGACGGTTCCGTACATCAGGATGGCCGCCGGCCCTATGGACTATACCCAGGGTGCGATGCGCAACAGCATCAAGGCCAATTACAGGCCGGTGAACTCCGAACCAATGAGCCAGGGCACGCGCTGTCACCAACTTGCCGAATATGTGATATTCGATTCGCCTCTTAACATGCTCTGTGATTCCCCTTCGAACTACATGGCCGAGCCGGAATGCACCAAGTACATTGCCGAGTGCCCGGTGGTCTGGGACGAGACAATGGGAATCAACGGAGAATTGGGCAAATACATCAGCATGGCCCGCAGGAGCGGCAATGTATGGTATGTAGGGTCCCTGAACGGATGGGATGCAAGGGATCTCACCCTGGACCTCAGTTTCCTCGGAGAGGGACGCTGGACAATGGAAATTTTCCGTGACGGAGAAAATGCCGACAGGGCAGCACGTGATTTCCGCCACGAGGTGGTTTCCGTGCCGTCAGACCGCCAGGTGACAGTGCATCTTGCCCCGGGAGGCGGCTGGACAGCCCGTATTACGCGATGATGCAGGACTTTAAAAGAATCTTCAGAAATTGACTCCGATACCGAAACTGGCGGATACGGTCCGGAAGGATATTGTGGATATTCCGGTACTGAACGTGAAATAACCCAGATTGTATTTGAGACCGGCTTCAGCAACGGTACCTGCGTGAGACTTGTCAGAGACCTTGACCCATCTTGAGTCAAGGTCTTTCCATAATTCGACCTTCTTTCCGTACCCCGCCCCTGCATATACCGAGAGCCATCCGGTCACAGCCGTGAGCAAACCTGCCGTGATTTCTGTATTGGTCTTTCTTTTTCCGGCCTCCGGATTGAATCCCGCCCCTTCCGGAAATTCCTGGTCGGAACGCCATGAGTATGAGTATTTGTTGTTTGTGAAATCCGACGAGAACTTCCAGTAGCCTCCCCATCTGTCCCTTCTCGCGGACATCATCACGCCGAATGACGGGTCCGGAACGGAAAATATGGCCTGGATGGCGAAAGCAGTCCTGGTCGTGTGGTAAGTAAGCCTGCGATGTTCAGTATTTTTCCGCGTATCCTGGTCAAGCTGTCGGGGGGGGGTAGCTAATGGATTGATTTTTCAATGATATTTCATTCTTGAGACTGTCGGAAGGGCAATCAACCGGAGGCAGGTCTCCATCAGTCTGTCCCCGAACCTTCCCGCTGCCTGACAGTTCCAGGAATTTTTCGGTGATTCTGATGAACGTCCCCTGTTCCTCAGGAGTCAGTCCGGGCAGGGCTTCCCTCAATTCCCTGTTGAGGGAAATGAAACGGGTGACAAGACTTTCGGCATAATCCTTCGATACCGGCACTCCGGAAGCTATCAGAGGTTTCAGTTTGAGACAACTGTCGCACAATGATGCATAATGCCTCAGAACGTCATTCCAGCCTTCTTCTTCCCCAGCATCATACCACATGTCAGACTGCATTGCCCCGGCAGGTGCCGGAGTGAGGAAAAATACTGAAATGACGAGCGCTTCAACGATATTTCTCAGGGCTCGTGCCATGTGGGTACACACTTTCTGATGCAAATTTATATAAATTCAAATAATTAGGAGCATTATTTTGATTTTTTCATGCTGATATTTGAGAACGATTTGTTAACTTTGATTGTTGTGTTATATGTTCATCTGTAGTCAACTGCAAAGTCATGATAGGACCTTCCGGTTTCTTTGTCGATATGAATGAAAGTCAGTGCCCGATCATGCCGGATGAGCTGGAGATGATCCATGAATCCGGCTATGGTATTTGTGTGCTGTACAAAGCCCGCAAGGATGGGCGAATATTCGCCTGCAAGGCCCTCCGCCCTGAATTCCGGGGTGTGCCGGTCTATGAGGAAATGATGAAGAAGGACTTCTCGATAGGATCTTCCGTGCATCATCCCAATATCTGCCGGTATTATGCTTATGTCACTTCCCCTGATCTCGGCAACTGCGTTGTCATGGAATGGGTGGACGGAATCAATCTCCAGCAATATCTTGAAACCAACCGCTGCACGGTAAGCAAGGTCAAGGAGAAGGACAGGATTGTCTGCGAAATCTGCGCTGCCCTTGATCATATTGTACCGCGCGCGAGAAGTAGACACAGAAAATAATTTTAGATGTTAATATTTT
>JBJEBJ010000008.1:0-75722 GCA_051869955.1 Candidatus Cryptobacteroides sp. | reverse complement strand
TTAAACGCCTATTTATAGGCACATTATAACGAATTTATTTACGTATGAAAAAATAATGCAGAAAGCAATGGACAATCTTTTCAGCGAGGAACCGATGAACTCCCTCAGGGACTATTTCGATGTCTGGTACGTCACAGCGGTATCCCGGAACAATGCTTTCGGAGACGGATATTCCACCTGCTTCGGGTGCAAATTCGATGAAGAAGGCAGTTCCAGGATCACTGGAAGCGAAAACACTGTCCTCACCTATATCTACAAAGTTCCCGCACTCGCGTCGATGGAGCAGCTCTGCAAGACATTGGCTATCGTGCTCCTGAACTCAAGCGTATATGCAGGCACCACAGGCTTCGGGTTCGACGGGTTCGACGAATTCGGCCTGGCATTCTGCCCTGTGGTTGACGGGCCTGAGAGCGAACGATTCCGCTCTGTCCTCGTGCATGAGGCCATAGGACACGGATTCGCAAAGCTGTATGATGAATATTCATACGAGACCTACGGCAATATTTCCATAAGCACAATGGACCAGGTGCTCAGGCTCCAGAACAATTACGGCTGGGCTGCAAACGTATCCGTATACAATCCGGACGTACCTTGGAAACGGATGCTCTCCGATGAAAGATATGCCCTTCCAGACGCATACGGCGAGGTTCTCGGAATTTATGAAGGTGCCTGCACCTACTGGACCGGAGCATGGAGGCCGACGGACGACAGCATGATGAGGACCAACAGGCACGGATTCAATGCCCCTTCAAGGGAAGCAATATACAAGAGGACAATGAAATCGGCATTCGGCAATGACTGGGAATATGTTTACGAAGATTTCGTGACATTCGACCAGGCCCATCTACCGCAGCCTTCAGTGAGCTCCATGGGCATTGCAGAAAAGGATAATGACTTCAGGCCTCTCCCTGCGCCATATTTCGCCGGTCGGGCCATGGAAGGATTCACATTCTGACAAAAACGGACTTATAAATCACAAATATTATTTCATCATGAAAACAAAAATCTTTTATTCGATTGCAATTGCAGCAATCTGCGCCATCTCATGCGACAATGAGGACTCTAAACCGGCTCCGGACATGACTGTAGAATTCGGGGAATCCTACTGCTGGATTGACCTTGCAAGCACCAGGACCTGTTCGGTACCTGTATCCCTGACCGGAACCACATTCGCATTCCCTCTCACCCTGAAGGTTGAAGCGGTGGCTTCAGATGACAGAAGCGACGCATCATCATACACACTGTCCGCTGACGAGCTGGTGTTCAATTCGGCCGAGGATGTCGTATCCCTTGAATTGACTGCTGCTGAAGGAATTGAGAGCCTGAACGCGGAGTTCGTGCTCAGCTCTGCGGACGAAGGTGTGACCATCGGCGAGAAGGCTTCCGTAAGAATCGGCGCCGGCGACAAGTTCATTGGCGATTTCATGGCAACTTACACTTACGTGGCAGCAGACGGCACTACCGAGACCCGCACTGAAGAGTGGTCCTGCAATACCGAGACAATCACATTGCCGTTCCCTCCGTTCCCGTCCTACGACGAAAACTCATTGACCGGAATCCTCGGCGTAACTGCTGACGGCGGCACAATTTTCTCTCTCAAGCCGACCTTCATCGACGGCACCGACCTCGAGTTCACCATCAATCTCGGATGCGGCGACAGCGGCCAGTACACCTGCTACAACAAGACCATTGACGGAACACAGTATCTCGCCAGCCCTATCATCACCGACAGGAACGGCAAGAACGTCACTTCCGGCACGCTCAAGTTTGCATCAGACGGTTTCAAGTTGACAATACCTGACTACGGCGAAGGCCAGTACCTCACCTACGGTCTCTTCGACTACGGAACCAAGACATTTGCAGACAAGACCGACAAGGGATACATCTCCCTCGCCGACCTTACAGTAGTACGCAAATAGATTACGGACAGTGACAAGGGATTAATCGCATGTGAGAATGTCCTGCAGGTCGTTCCATGGGACGGTGACCTTGATAATGCCGAGATAATACGGACCAATCTCATATTGTCCATAGATATAGGTAACTCCTTCCTGGGTCACGATAAAATTGCCGTTAGGCTCTATATCTTTTATGAACAGCGCATTATAAGCATCCGGGTCCGGCATTGACTCCTCTAAACGGGAAGAAAGCAGCCCGGACAGGGTCTCCAGGTAACCGTCCCCGAACAGGTCGGACTCAGAAAGAAGCCTTCCCGAAGCGTCGAATACCATTCCAGTCTCGGAGGTGCTTCCGTGGGCGCCGCCCGTGTACGAATAGGATGTAACATCGTATGAAATCATGCCCTTATATTCCCCGCAGACATATCCGCTTACTGACATCTCCCAGGAAAGGCATGCAGAATCATCTCCCTGTTCCCCGAGATAGGAGAGCAGTTCCATATTTGCATCGCGGTACTCCTGTACACAGCTGTCGGCCCATGAATCGGCCGAAGCCTCAATGTCAACGGAGCCATCTGCCCGGAATGCTTCACGGCATATATTCCCAATGATGCTGCTCACCGCCTCATCCGGAATCCCAGCTACAGGATATTCCACCGAGACATTTACTATGACAGAGTCAGTGCGTCCTTCCGCAAGCGCCTCACAACGCTTGAATTCCACATTTTTCATTTTCAGCCTGTCGCGGTCACACCCCGCAAGCATGACGGAGGCCAGAACCGCGACGGCTGCAAATCTCAGGATAAAGTTTTCAAAGTTCAGTTTCATGATATAAATCAGTCATTGTTCATCTCCTTGATATCCACCTCTCCCTTCTTGCTGCTTCCCATCAGCCACTCGCTGTAATAGTCCGCCAGCTTCCAGAAGAAGTACTCGTTCATATCCCCGTATCCGTGACGCTGTCCCGGCAGGAAAAGCATGTCGAAACGCTTGTTGGCACGGATAAGGGCATTGATTACACGTATCGTATTGGCCGGGTGCACATTGTCGTCAATATCTCCGGTGCAGAGCAGAAGATGACCTTTCAGGTTCTTGGCGAACTGCTGGTTGGTCTCGATATGATATACGAATGTCGTGTCGCCCTTCTCGATTTTCTCCCTGATACCGTGATGCTGCTCGCTCCACCATCTGTTGTAGATGGAATTGTCATGATTGCCGGAGCATGAAACAGCCACCTTGAAGAAGTCAGGATAGGTCAATATCGCAGCCGTGGACATGAAGCCTCCGCCCGAATGCCCGTGGATTCCCACCCTGTCGAGGTCAATCCAAGGATAACGCGCCCCGAGCTGCTGGATGGCATATTTCTGGTCCTCGAGACCGTAATTGCGCATATTGCCGTAGCCGTAATTGTGATACCATTTCGAACGGTTCGGATGGCCTCCCCTGTTGCCCACCGTGATGACGATGAAGCCGAGCTGGGCCAGCCTGTCGGTACGTGTGAACCCGCGGCTCCATTTGATCGTATTGGCCTCAACCTGAGGGCCCGGATAAACGTAATCACATATAGGATAGACCTTTGTGGAATCGAAATCGAACGGTTTGTAGATAGCTCCGTACAAATCAGTGATACCGTCTGCCGCCTTCACCGTGAATCTCTCCGGGAACTTGTAACCTGCATCGAAGAGCAGGGAGAAGTCAGCCTCCCCGAGAGTGCAGATACGGCGTCCGGTCGCGTCATAGAGCGCGGAAGCAGGTTTGTAGTCAACACGTGAGTAATTGGCAATGAAATACTTGCCGTCCTCGGAGCCGATTGCCTCCACATTCATGTCAGGCATGTCAAGCAGCTTGATCGGACCGCCCTGCAGGCTGACGCGGTAGGTATGCATCTGGTATGGGTTCTCGCCTTCTTCCCTGCCGCATGCGCTGAATATTACATAGCCTTCCTTTTCGTTGACACTTACAATGTCATCCACATGGAATGCCCCTTCGGTAAGATTCCTCACGAGCGTGCCGTCAGCATTGTACAGATACAGATTGGCCCAGCCGTTGCGCTCTGACCAATGGATGAGCTGCCTTCCGCCGCCGATTATCTCAAGTCCACGGCCCTCCACATAGGTGTTCATCCTTTCGGATATCACGGTACGGGTCGAGTCACTGTCCACACCCACGTAGCATACATCCATCCTCTTGAGGTCCCTGCTCATCCTCGTGAGATAGAAACCGTTGGCATCACCATGCCATTTCGGGGAATAATACTCCTTGAAACTCTCCTCAACTTTGCGCAGAGCCCTCTCCAACGACAGCTCCTGGTCCTTGAAGGCATTGATTTTCACCTTATGTGATGTCCAGCCTTCGGTCTCGAAGACATACAATGTTCCCTTAGGTCCCGGTTCTCCCGGCATCTGGTACTTGTATGTCTCGAGAGTAGGCCTCGGGTTGCTGAGCGAATTGATCACCCACATCTCTTTCAGCGGCCTGGTGTCCCAGCGCATCACGGCAATATGCTTCGAGTCCGGACCCCAAACGAGCTCGCCCGGATATGTCCTTGCCGTGGTATCGGTCTCGGTATATCCCTTGTAATTGTCTATGCCATAGGCGGATTCCCTGAAACCGTCCCTTGTGATGCGATGCTCCACGATAGTGGTGTCCTTCGGGTCCTTGACCGCCTTGCGCATGTTCAGGGTATCCATATAGTAGAGGTCTGCATTCTTCACATAGACTCCGACCAGTCCGTCAGGGGACACGCTTGCCCATCTCGGGTACTTGTCCTCCTTCTTGTCCGTGGTATAGGTCAGATTCCCGTCGGAAATCCTGTAACGGAACCTGAACACCAGCTTCTCGTCCTTGTTGTCCTTCGAAGTCGTGTCCTTGCGCTCCTGAGTGCTCGTAATGCTGAACCTGAGATAATTCTCGTCCTCCGGGTCGATTTCAACGCCCCTGAACGGGATATGCCTGGCGTCAAACGGATCTTTGACAATCTCGGTCAGTTTCATGGCAAGCTTGTCCAGGTCGAATACAGGAACCGTCCTGCCCTGAACCGGATCAGCTATGTAATAATTCGTCCCGGAGGATGTCTTCCATTGATAGAGGAACCTGTCCCCGGTCCTGAACCACGAAGGTCTGACTTCGGTAGAGAAAACCATCTGGCTGACACGTTTTGCTGAAAAGCGCTCGGCCAGTGCATAATTCGGAGTATGCACATACTCCCTTCCGTCTTCCCGCACCGGGAAAACGGACTGAGCTGAAATACCGGACGCAGCCGTCAGGGACAATGCCAATGCAGCAGCCGCCGATGTCAAATTCTTCATTGTCATCATTTTATGTATAATTTTACCACGAATATACAGAATATGTCACAATATTAATAATTTTTGTCAGATATTTCTTTAATATCCTCCCGGATGCGGATACAGGCCGGTGAAAGGATTGTACCATGATCAAATCCTTGCATTTCAAAAAGTTCTACAGGATGTCCCAGATGTCTGAGAATTGCAGCAAGATGGGCATTCTCCTCATATCTCGCGAGTAGCTCAAGTTCCCGGGCTCCGGTTATGAGCATTAGCGGGGCACCTTCCCGCCTTGAATGGTATATCGGGGCCATGTCATCTATGAACGGAATATCAGGATCCATTCCCCTCTCTTTCTTGATAGTGAAATGAGTGTCGACCTGTCCGCTCACAGGATATCCTTTCACGATTCTGTCGGCATCTATACCGTAGGCGGCGAGATATTTCTTGTCAAGTGTCAGCATCAATGTAAGATAGCCTCCGGCGGAATGTCCTCCCACATAAATCCGGGAAGGGTCTCCGCCATATTCGGCAATATGATTGAAAACCCAGGCGACCGACATTGCCGCATCCTCGATATACCCGGGACACTTAACACCCGGATAGAGCCTGTAATTAACGTCCGCCACGGCGAATCCCTGGCGGCGGAACTCATCTCTCATCCATTTGCTGCCACTTTCCAGACCACCCCCATGAAACCATACGAGTGTCGCAAAACCGGGCTTGTCCTCAGGATAATACAGATCCAGCCGACAACGCTCAAGACGGTAGGCATCTGTCTCTCCTTCCTGAGTATAAGGGATATCAGTTATCCGGAGATATCCGTCATCCGTATTTATTTTCTTTCCGGAGACGTCCGGTGCAGAAACAGCCAGCAACAGGGAAGCGGCCAGCATTGACAAAAACTTACGTATCATGATTATAAACGGTAAAGTGCGAACAGGGCCGAGCCGCTGCCTGACATCGAGGCATAGACGGCACCGGAATCATATAATGACTGCTTGATGGCCGCAAGTTCGGGATGAGCCTTGAACACGGCCTTCTCGAAATCGTTGACCAGCAGGTCCTTCCACTCGCTGACAGGTCTGTTCAGCACGTCCTTGAGAGGGATTTCAGGCTCCGCAGGGACAATTCCCCTGTAGGCCTCGGCCGTGGAGACATGGATGCCTTCCGGGACCACTATCTGAAGTTCGTAAATCTCCTTGCCATCCGTCCCGGACTGGATACCGGCATCAGTCCCCGCATCCACAATCCTGACAGGAAGATTATAAGGGGCAAGAATCTCACCCCTCCCCTCGCCTGTCATCGGCACGTTATAAATGAAAAATGCGCAGTCACTGCCGAGTACAGATGCATATTCCGCCAAAGAAGAGTCCGGCAGTCCGAGAGAGAATAGGTTGTCCAACATTTTCAGGGCATACGCCGCATCCGCGGAGCCGCCGCCAAGACCGGCCCCTACAGGAGAATTCTTCTCGAGGAAAATCTTCACCGGCGGGAGATGGAAGTCCTTGTCCAACAGCATGTAGGCCTTGGCGCACAGGTCACTGAGCACATCCCAGTCGACCCCCTCCCTGCGGGCTACGGTAATCATCAGTTTGCCGTCCGGGGATATCCCCTGTGCGAGCTGCGGGGCCTCTTCATCCGAAACTCCCTGGACAGAGGAATTCTCCCCGTACAAGGCCACCAACCTCGACAAGGTCCTGCTGTAATCGTCTCCTGCGACAATCTCCAGAGTGTCGCTGTACTGCTCGGACTTAACGAACAATGTCTCAAGGTCATGGAAGCCGTCCGGCCGTTTCCGGAGCACGTTCAGACCCAGATTGATCTTTACCGGTGGATGTGCAATCATGTCAGAAAAATTTTCCGGCAGCTAATTTACACATAAATTCCCGATAAAACCTGACAGTGCGGAGAAATATGTCGTATCCTCGGCGGGATAAAGGAATTTGTCGGCGATGAAATGCCTGTCGCCGTCAATAACATAGGTATGTACCGATGAGGGCCCGTCTGGACACGAAGAACTGGTGATTGCACGGAGAAGTTTCACGAAACACTTGTAAGGCACCTGGGTGTCCTCCCTGCTGTGCATCATAAGCACAGGCTTCCCTGCAAGTCCCGAAGCATCTTCCAGAGGAGTCTCCCTGAACGGATTCACGCCGAACTTCAGGCCCGCATACAATGCTGACGAAAGCTTTGCCGGTGCCGCCAGAACAGGAGTAATATATCTTCCGAGCATCCCGCCAACGACATCCTGGAAAGTGGAAAACGCCGAAAGCGTGACAATGGCATCGACATTTTCATTGACCCCGGCACGGATTGCTATGCCTCCTCCCATTGAAAGGCCCATCAGTATGACAGGCACGTCCGGATAATCGGAAACCGCCTGCCTCACTACGGCATTGATGTCATCTGTCTCCTCATACGCAAGGCATATCCTGTCACCGTCACTCTCCCCATGTCCCCGCACATCCGGCAGATATGAGACGAGCCCTGATTTGCGAAACTCCTTTACATGCCCGTAGAACGCTGTCACTGAAGGATTTTCGATGCCGGAAATGCATATTACGACTCCCCTGGCGCTATCCTCGGGTGCAATTTTCAGGGTATGGATACAGAATCCGTCCGTCGTGTTGAGATACAATGTATCAGGCTCCGGCAGCCCGAATTCCTCCGCCGCAAAGATTCTGGAATAATTGACATGCTTGTCGCATACTATATTGATGAGTGCGACAGGTCCGGCGATGACTATGACGGCATAGAGAGCCAGAATCGTGACTCCCGCCCATTTCAGTGCTTTTTTCATATCTGGTTTCATATTTCCCGGCAAAGGTATGTCAATTCACCAGGACTGGCAACAGAGCGGATCCAGATGTCCATGTCTCCATGAATCAATTTATTGATTTTTAGATGATTACTGATAATAATTGTCCACTTGTCCACCGCATATCCTGGACGGTGCCGGCCACCCGCATATCGAGGAATATCTCTCATATATTTCATTCATTGAAAAAAATACATTATATTTGCACCGTTAACAAAACGCCTTATTTTTGTATGGAACCTCCCAGTTCTGTAAATAATGACCGGACAATGCCGGCAGGACAACCTGCTGACGACCCGTTGTCGGATTTTATTAACAGCGACACATATCTGATTATAACAAGCTGTCCTGAGGATGATCAGGACAGAGGTTATGTCGTGTGCGAGTATTCCCCGCGCACGGGTCTGGCGTACATAGGCACAGGAGGCTGCATAGAATCATAAGACACTGAACAATATGGCACTATATCTAAGAAAGACACTTGACAACAAGGCTGAAATAGCAGTCTGGCAAATTACCGAGACCGAAGATGAACTGAAATCAATGTGCTCGGTCCCCAATGACGAGATGGAGGAAATCTCGTGGATAAGAAGCGAATCTCTCCGTAAGCAGAGGCTTGCGGTCAGGGCTCTTCTCGACCAGCTTTTCGAAGAGAAAGTTTATCTCAGCCACCATGACAACGGCAAACCGTTCCTTGAGAATATGGTGACCAACATCAGCATCACCCATACCGACAGATTCGTCGCTATCATACTCCACGAGACTGAGGACGTGGGCATAGATATCGAATCCCTCGACAGGGACTTCAAGGCAGTGGAACTCAAGGCATTGTCTGAGGACGAGATAGATGACCTCGATGATGACAGGCGCAACGAGCAGCTCGCCATCTACTGGTGCGCCAAGGAAGCCATCTTCAAGAGACTGTCACTGTACAACGTGGATTTCGCCGAGCAGATAGAGGTTGAGCGTTTCCATCCGAGAGGAGAGGGAGAACTCGAGGCAACATTCATCAACAAGGACGGCTACGAGGAAGAGTTCGAGCTCGAATACACCACCTTCGACAGGCACGTGCTTGTATGGGTTGTAGGCTGATTCCTATCCGATTAATCACATTCTGGAATGAAGCACGAAATCATCATTGCAGATCTCGGGGACATTGACTCTGCTGCGGCCCGATTCCTTGAGGAGATACGGGGCAACCGCATCATCGCGTTTTACGCCCCTATGGGAGCCGGCAAGACCACATTCACATCCGCCATCTGCCGCAGGCTCGGAGTACGCGATGATGCCGTAAGTTCACCTACCTTTTCCATAGTCAACGAATACCGCACCGCTGAAGGAGAATCGGTATTCCACTTCGACTTCTACCGTATCAACAAGATATCCGAAGCCTTCGACATCGGATTCTACGACTATATCGACAGCGGCAGCCTGTGCCTGATAGAATGGCCGGAAAACATCGGGGAGATCCTCCCGGAGGAGACCCTGAAAGTCAGCATCCGGGTCAATCCTGCGGACAACTCACGCATAGTCTCCTGGGAGGACTGAACCCTGCCGGAGCACTTCCTTCACAGGTCATGAGTCCGGAAGAACCACCCTGACAGATGTTATGAACCCGTTGATTTTCAAATAGTCAACCTTGTTATTCCGGATAATGGCCGGATATCCGCCGGGAGTACCGGAAGACAGGCCGGCATACAGGACTCCGCCCACGAATTTGCCACAGTCCCCGTTCATCATCACATAAGGGCCTCCGGGAGAAGCGCATCCATGATAAGAGCCTTCTGAAGTATATGCCATTCCTGTCACATACTTGCTTTCCCTCGTATATACGCAGGCGAATTCCTCCCCGTCCATATAGAAATCCACAGCCCTGCAGTACTCTCCAGGCCGGTACTGGTCAGAACTGCTGAATATCAGGACGGAATTGAATGTCTTCCAGCCGTCATAGGTCACATCCGTCCTGACCGCAACCTTGTTTCCGCTCCATATGAGACGGCAGTTCACCAAGCTGAATCCATATCCCGGCAAAGTCATGGACATCACTTCATCACCGACAAACAACATTGGGGAATGATAGCTGCCGGGCAAATCCGCGACAATATGAAGCACACCTTCCAACTGCCTGATATCATGGACTTTAGTTATATTGCCATCCATTATTATCTGCTCGGACGTCCCGTCCCGGACCACATGATAGGAAGAATAACTGCCGTATTGCGGATCGACGCTGTTCCTGTAGCAGAATACTTTCCGGCCGCAGTCCTCATAAAGAGCCCCTGTAGGGGAACATGAATTCAATATCCCTCCCATGACCTGCCCGGAACTGCTGGAAAAGATTATCTTGCCGTTCCTGCGGAAAGACGACCCGTTTCCGGACCGGTTCTGCCCGAGGGTGTACACCCCGTCCGCCCCTACAATGAAGCCGCAGATCATCTCTCGCCCGGAATACCTGAAGAGTTCCTTCCCGTCGCATGATATGATCGTCTCGTCCGGCGTGGAAAAATCCGTATATAGATGACCTCCGAGGCATCTGTGCATGTCCGCGTCAGGGCTTGCATTACACCCGGAGCCCGCCGGGACCTCAACGGTTTTCACCCCGTTGGCATATAGCTGGATGACGCACGGGGCATCTGTTCCGGATGAGTCCTTCTGCCATTCATATCCTTCCGGATAGGAGACAGCGGTGACATATACCACGGTATCCTGACCCTGCGATCCAGGGGGCGGATCCGGCCTTCGTTCTCCCGGCAGACTCCCGGTCTCCCCTCGCGTCCTTGAAAATCCCCCATCCCTGTCAAGCCAGCCACACGCCGGCACGGCAAGCACCGCAACTATTGCTGCCACTGCTGCCCTTGCGGAAATTTCCTTTCTCATCTCACAGATATTTTCCGCAAGAACGCAATAAAAAGATAAAGTCCCGAATACGTTCGCCACGTACCAGAACTTTATACCACAAATATATGTTTTTTAAAGTTTAGAATTGCCTTTTAACCCTTTTCTTCCCCGATTTGATTAAAGATCTACCCTTAAGCCAAGTTCAAAGTTCATCGTAAACGGCTGCTGGGTGCGTATTGACACCGGCTGGTCGCAATCAAAATAATAACGGAATCCCGGATCCAGATAAATGCCGAAGCTCTTTGCCACGACGAATTCCACTCCGAGGCCGGCTCCTGCCGACATCTGTACGCCCTTCACTTTTTCACTGAGCAGGATATCCTCCGGTGAATTCTTCACTCTGAACGAATTCTTGACACCCTTCTCAAAAGTGCCTCCTCCATAAGCATAGAGCTTGAAATGATTCCCCGAGACGATATCAAAATACACATTGACCGGAATGCCTATATAATGAAGGCTGTTTCTCACGTCCGAGCTCAGTTTTGTCACCGTCTCCCCGTTCTGGACTTTGGTATAGACTCCCGAAAACGTTCTCTGGAGCATCGTATAATTCAGGCCTGTACCGAGAGACCACCGCTCAGTGAGCGAGACACGGACCCCGAGACCGAATGTGACAGGAATTGCATAGGATGATTCCGTGCCGGTCTGTTCAATCCAGGTGTCGTTGCGGACACCCATCGCAGGAGCCCTGAAACCTCCGAAACGGCCGATTCCCTTGGCATTGCCATTGCCGGAAACATCGCCACCAAGCACGAGCGATACCTTTTCGTAGCTGTCGCTGTCCTCGACAACATCATCTGACGGTCCATCCCAGCGTCCTTCCTTGATATCTTCCGCTGATACCTGCCGGCTGTCCTCGCCATACGGCTCCGCCACACGTTCCTCCGACTCCTCAATATCCTCCTGGACATCCTCCGCGGCATCCGAAGCAGAGCCTGCTTCTTCCGGCTCCTCCGTTACCGCCTCCACTTCCTCAACCATATGTCCTGCAATAGCTTCTGCCTCCGGAACTGACTTTACGTACTCCGGTGTCCGGCTTCCGGATTTCGAGGTCATGACAGATTCCTGCATTTCTCTCACTGTCCGGTCCTCCTCAACAGGTCCCCCAACCTCATCAGCTACTTCCAGTACAGGCTCCCTGTCCTCGACCATGGCCGTGACATCTTGCACATCCACCTGCCGGATTCCGGATTCAGGCCACAACAGCACTGCAAGAAGCAATGCAGCCGCAATAGCAGTCACAGGGACAGCCCAACGCAGCCAGACCGGGACAGGACGTCTTCCGCCACCCTGTCCGGACATGAGGTCCACACGCTCGAAGACACGGTCGGAAAGATACGGGGGAACCTCTTCCTCCGCATTTCCAAGCATTGTCCGGAACAAATTGTCTATATCTTTATAATCTTCTTGCATCTTGTTCATTTCTAATCATTTCCTGCAGCATCTGGCGAGCCCTGTTAAGTTGCGACCGGGAAGTAGCCGGGCTGATTCCGAGCGCTGCCGCTATATCATTGTGGCTGAAACCTTCAATTACGAACATATTGAAAACAGTCCTGTAGCCGGCAGGCAGGGACATCACCAAATGCATCAGTTCCTTATATCCGAGAGACTGGACGGCTGAAGGCTGTCCGCTTTCCATGTTCAAGGCGGCATCCACCGTCTCCGACATCTTGAGAGCATCATTTTTCCTCAAGGACATAAGTGCAGTATTTACAAAGATCTTCCTGGCCCACCCCTCAAAGGATCCGGTCTCCGAATAAGTACCGACCTTCTCGAACAACGTCACGAAACCGTCCTGCAGGATATCCTCGGCAGCCTCCCTGTCGCCCATATACCTTATGCAGAGTGCGAACATCTTGGGCGCCAGAGTGTTATACAGTTTGCGCTGCGATGCTCTGTCACCTTTTATGCAGCCGTCTATCAGACTCCTGTATGCCGGTTTCTCCATGCTCTCCGCTACTTTCGGTAAAGTTGTCCATTAAGTAAGATGCAATAAGTCATCGAAATGTTGCACAACCGGGACGGAAAGTCCTGTCATGCAATATCCAAAAATAAGAATTTGTAATGATTTTTGTACTATTTTTGCAGAAGTAATCGAAGACAAGCGGCAGAATTATGAGAAATATCGGCAGAATATTGGAATATACCACGGCGGTTCTATTCTTCGTGACCACCGCACAATATATATCATCGGCCCAGGAGCAGAAGAGGAAGGCGGACGAGAACCGTCTCGTGGATGCGGTACAGATGTATGAGAACGGCAGGATTGCGGAAGCCGACGCGCTGCTCGGGGCCATCTGCAAGAGTTCCCCGGAAATCGACGGCGCCTGGTATTACAGAGGTTTGGTCCGCATGCAGATGAACGATGCGGAAGCAGCGGAAACCAGTCTCAGAAAAGCCGTGAGCCTCGATTCGGCGAATTACTGGTACAGATACATGCTGGCAGGACTGTATGCGATGACGGACAGGACGGACCTGACCATAGACATGTACAGGTCTCTGATGAAGGATTTCCCGAAAAAGACCGACCTGTACTACAGCATCGCACGGCTCTACATTGACCAGAAGAATTTCGACGAGGCACTGAAGACCATAGACGACATAGAGACCCAGTTCGGCAAGAGCGACGGCAGCGTGATGACCAAGTTCAACATTCTACGCCAGCAGGGCAGGCATGAAGAGGCATTCACAGTCCTGGACGACTACAGCAAGGAATATGCTTCGCCCCAGATACTTTCAATGCTGGGAGACTATGCGATGGGGATGTACAATGACTCCACCGCACTTGCCCGATACAATCTCGCCCTTGAAATAGACAGCGGATACGCCCCGGCTCTTCTCGGAAAGGCGGAGGTGTATCGCGTGATAAGGAATTACCCTGAATATTTCCGTACCCTCGACGGCCTCATGGCAGACCGCAGCGTGCCGGCAGAGGCAAAGGCGGACTATCTTCAGGCCGTAATCAAGCAGGCTGACAGGCAGTTCATCCGGACGTTCAGGGATCAGTTCGATTCCACCATGGCCGTCACATCGGCAGCGCATCCGGAGGATTCCACGATTCTGCAGACGGCAGGTCTCTACTATTACGTCACGGAACGGAATGACAAGGCAGTGGATTGTTTCCGGAAGGTAATGGAAATCAATCCCGAAAGCATCACTGCGACGGCCGGCTACATTCAGATGCTGGTTTATACCCGGGACTGGGAGTATGTCGTGAAGGAAAGCGGCAAGGCTTTTTCAAGATTCCCGGAGGAGCCCGGGTTCCTCGACTTCGCCAATACCGGGGAATACAATCTCAAGAACTACCGGGGCATCATCGATAATTGTGAGAAGATGCTTGCAGCGGCTCCCGGAGACAGTGCAGTTGCATTGTCGGCATGGAGCACTATCGGGGACATGAGGCATGAGACCGGGGAAAGCGCCAAGGCATTCAAGGCTTATGACAATGCATTGAAAATCAATCCGGATTATTGTCCGGTACTGAACAATTACGCCTACTATCTCTCAATGGAGGGAAAGAAGTTGAAGAAGGCCTGCGCGATGAGCAAAAAGACGGTGGAAGCCGAGCCGGACAATGCCACGTATCTGGATACGTACGGCTGGATACTGTATCTTCAGGGGAAGGCTGCTGAGGCAAAGCCGTATTTCAAGCATGCGATGATGTACGGAGGCAAGGAGAGCAGCGTGGTTCTTTCGCATTATGCAGATGTGCTTGAAAAGTTGGGAGAGGACGACCTGGCCAAAGTGTACAGGCAGCAGGCCCGTAAAAAAGCTTCGGAGGGCAAGGAATGATGAGAAGAGCAGCCTGGAAGACAGCCGCATTGTTGCTGGCTTTGTCGCTGAGCATCCCTGGTCTCGGCCAGAATACCCGTCAGCAGGAGGCTAAGAAAGCCCGCCTTCAAGAAGAAATAGCATTGATAGACAGGCAGTTGAAGGACAATGCAGCAAAGAGCAGCAATGTCATGAACGCCCTGTCCCTTCTCAGGAAGAAGATCGAGTCGAGGAAAAAACTGGTGGAGGAAAGCGACCGGGAGATATCCGCACTGAGCGGTCAGATATCCGTCCGGCAGCGGGAGATAGACAGGCTGCAGACAAGGATTGACACATTGTCCCTGTATTATGAGAAACTGATTGCCGCAGCCTATCGCAACAGGGATTCCAAGATATGGTACATGTATATCCTCGGCAGCGAGAATCTCGGACAGGCTTTCCGGAGGATGGCCTACATGAAGAATCTGTCATCCGACCTGAACCGTCAGGGGGAGAAGATCCGGGAAGCCAAGGCTGAACTTCAGCGGGAGACGGACTCCCTCACCGTGCTCAGGACCAAGGCCCAGGAGCTGAGAAACAAGAGGGCTTTCGAGGTCTCCACCCTGAAATCGGAGCAGGCACAGTCCGAGAAACTTGCAGGCCAGCTGCAGAGAAACCGCACGAAATACCAGAAGGAACTGGCCTACAAGAAGCGTCAGGTGGAGGCATTGAACAGGGAAATCGAACGCATCATAGCCTCAGCCGTCGGCGGTAACCGCCAAGGATCATCCGGAAAGGACAAGACCGCGGTGGACACCAAGTTGGATGCAGAGTTCGCCAGAAACAAAGGCAAACTGCCATGGCCGGCATCGGGACCTGTGGTGGACAGGTTCGGGCAGCATTACCATCCGGTGTTCAAGTCCGTGAAACTTCCGTTCAACAACGGAGTCAACATCGCCCTGAGTCCGGGAACACCTGTCAAAGCCGTGTTCAACGGGACCGTGAAGCAGATAGTCGTTATGCCAGGCTACAACAAATGTGTCCTCGTACAGCACGGAAACTATTTCTCTTTCTACTGCAAGCTCGACTCCGTTTCCGTAAAGGCCGGGGACAAGGTCAGCACCGGTGACATCATAGGCACCGTGGGCACTATCGACAATATGACCCAGCTCCATTTCCAGATCTGGCAGGGTACAAGGCCGCAGAACCCGGAGCATTGGCTGAAAGCATATTGACCCTACATCATCCTGTCCAGAAAACGGTATCCGGCAGCTTCCGCCAGATGTTCCTCCCGCAAGTCCTCCCCCGACATTCCTCCGGTGGATATGTATTCCATGTCGGCTATTGTCCTGGCAGTCTTCAGTATTCTCGTATATGCCCTGGCAGAGAACCCCATCCGTTCAGATATCCTCTCCATGATTTCCCGGCATTTTCCAATAAGCCTGCAATGGCGGTCCAGCATCGCAGAAGTCATGCCGGCATTCATGGATATCCCGGTTCCGGCATATCTTTCCTTCTGCAACTCCCTGACAGCCATCACTCTGGAGGCTATCACCCTGCTCGGCTCGCCCTTCTTCCTCCCGACCAGTTCTGATGGAGATATCGGATGCATGTAGAGCTGTATGTCAATCCGGTCCATTATCGGCCCTGACAGACGGGAAAGATAGGATTGTCTCTGGACAGGAGAGCATGTGCACCGGTCTTCCACTCCATAATAACCGCACGGGCATGGATTGGCGGCAGCCACAAGCATGAACGAAGACGGGAATCCGACCTTGGAGCGGAGTCTGGATATCACCACGTACCTGTCCTCTATGGGGCCCCTCAACGCTTCCGCAACCCTTGCAGGCATCAGTGCGAACTCGTCGAGGAACAATATCCCGTTGTGCGCAAGGGAGACTTCTCCGGGCTGTATATTGTCACCGTTGCCCCCGCCTATGATTGCAGCGAGTGAAGCACTGTAGTGCGGGGCCCTGAACGGACGGCTCATGACCAGGCCATCCCCGCTCCCGAGCCCGGCCACTGAGTATATCTTTCCGGTTTCAATAGCCTCGTCCTCCAGCATCGGGGGCAGGATTCCTGTAAGAGCACGTGCCAGAGATGTCTTGCCCGAGCCGGGAGACCCGATCATTATGACATTATGACCTCCCGAGACAGCTATTTCCAGTCCCCTTTTGGCTTGTTCCTGTCCTATGATGTCGGCAAAATCCCTGCAGTCTCCCCCTGGTGCCGTTTCATGGCTGCCGCATCTGCATCTTATTTCATAATTTCCCGCAGGAAGATTCCCGGAGAGCATGTCAATTACATCCGTAAGACTCTTCACTCCAAATATTTTCACTTTTCTCAGGGCTGAGGCTTCCACGGCCGACTCATACGGGAGGATGCATCCGGCAAAACCCGCATCTCCTGCATATTCCGCTATGGAAATGGCCCCCGGGACCGGTTTGACAGACCCGTCCAGACCAAGTTCTCCCATTATTATATAACTGTCAAGCCCCGGAAGCTGACATTGTCCTGATGCCGCCAGGATTCCCAATGCTATCGGCAGGTCATAGCCGCTTCCGTTCTTCCTGACGTCAGCAGGAGCAAGATTTATGACAATCTTTTTTCCGGGAATCCTGAATCCGAGGCTCTGCAGGGCCGTCATGGTCCTCAGCAGGCTCTCTTTCACGGCCACGTCCGCAAGCCCTACCAGATGAATCCCGATGCCGGAACTTATGTCCACTTCCACTGTCACCGGCACTGCCTGTATGCCGACACATTTGGCACAATAAATGTTCATTAACATATATCAGAGAATTTTTCATAAATTTATGGTCGATTTTCCGGCATGAGTTTAAGATTCATAAAAATTTTGTTTAAGAATCATAAAAATATGACGGAGAAAACCCTACATTCGGAGAAATTCCTAAAAGAAGAAGACTATGGCTGCCAATATATTCAACTCCCTCGGTAAATACTGCCTTTTCATAAGGCAGGTGTTCCGCAAGCCCGAGAGCCGGAAGATGATCCGGAAACAGATTATAATCGAGACAGACCGGCTGATATTGTCGTCAATCGTGATAGTCGGGGTGATTTCCCTATTCATGGGCGGTGTCCTGGTCATCCAGACCGCATCGAACATGTCAAATCCTGTCCTCGACAAGATGCTCATCGGATACATGGTGCGAGAGAGCATGATTCTGGAGTTCAGTTCCACGATGGTGGCCCTGATTCTCGCCGGCAAGATGGGATCCAGCATCGCTTCCGAAATAGGCAGCATGCGCATCACCCAGCAGTTGGACGCGATAGACATGATGGGAATCAACAGCGCGTCATTCGTGGCAAGGCCCAAGATTATTGCCGCCACTGTTACAAGTCCTCTTCTCTGCCTGCTCAGTTTCGTTCTGGGACTCGTGGGCGGAGGACTTATCACATGGATGACCGGAATCATCCCGATGGCCAAGTACATGACCGGCATAAAATACGCATTCACAGGCTATTACATAGTATACAGCTGCATCAAGACAGCCGTTTTCTGCTTCATTATCTCATCGGTTGCCGCTTATCACGGATATTATGCGAAAGACGGTTCGCTCGGAGTCGGCAAGTCCAGCACCAAGGCCATCGTCGCATCCAGCATCCTGATTCTGATGTCCGATCTGATAATGACGCAGCTCATGCTGTACTAAATCCAAATCCACACAGGCCATGATAAGGGTAAAGAATATTTGTAAAAGTTTCGGGGACAAGACAGTCCTGAAGGATATCAGCATAGATTTCGAACCGGGAAAATGCAATATGCTCATCGGGGCGAGCGGTTCCGGAAAGACTGTGCTTATGAATGTTGTGTCCGGGCTTATCGAGCCCGACTCCGGAGAAGTCTGGTACGGGGACAAGGAATTTACCGGAATGGACAAGGAATCCAGGAAGATGATTCATCAGAAAATCGGCATGCTGTTCCAGGGAAGCGCCCTGTTCGATTTCCGCACGGTACTGGGGAACGTCATGTTCCCGATGGATTTCCTCACGGACTGGAGCACGGCTGAGAAGAAGGAACGCGCCCGCTATCTCCTGGACAAGGTGAATGTGAAGGATGCAGAGGACAAATATCCCGATGAGCTGTCAGGAGGGATGCAGAAGAGGGTAGGCATAGCAAGGGCAATCGCCCTGAATCCGGAATTTCTTTTCTGCGATGAACCTAATTCGGGGCTGGACCCGGAAACCTCCATTGTCATCGACAGGCTCATCAGCTCCATCACCAAGGAGTTCAGTATCACCACGATAATGAATACGCACGACATGAACTCCATAATGGAAATCGGGGACAATATCGGATTCCTCTACCAGGGTGACATCATCTGGAAGGGAGACAGGCACTCGATAATGTCCACGGACTGCCCAGAGCTCGTGGAATTCCTGTGTTCCAACACATTGGCCAGAAATATCCTGAAAAAATGATGAACTGCTTCTATAGAACTTCTATAGAAGCAGTTTTGAAATGTTTGCCGCAGTTATTTATAGGGAATTTTCGAGACAGTTTCAATTGCTGAAGAGGGAGCATAGCCGAAGCTATGTGACCGATGAAGCAGAAGAAAATGGCCGAAAAGGCACATAAAGAACAAGAGTAAATATTTCAAAACAGCTTCTAAACCTCCACGCAGGAAGAAAACTCCTTGAGGAAGCGCATGTCGTTCTCGAAATAGTGACGGAGGTCATTGACCTGCCATTTGAGCATTGCAATACGCTCTATACCCATTCCGAAAGCGAATCCCGAGTATTTCTTGCTGTCGATTCCGGATGCCTCGAGGACATTAGGGTCCACCATTCCGCAACCGAGAATCTCAAGCCAACCCGTACCCTTGCAGATGTTGCAGCCTTTGCCGTGGCAGATGTTGCAGCTCACGTCGACTTCGGCTGACGGCTCGGTGAACGGGAAATATGAAGGTCTCATCCTGATCTGTGTATCAGGACCGAACATCTCGCGAGCGAAAAGAAGTATGGCCTGCTTGAGGTCTGCGAATGTGACATTCTCGTCAATGTAAAGACCTTCCACCTGATGGAAGATGCAGTGTGCACGGGCTGAAATAGCCTCGTTCCTGAACACACGGCCCGGGCAGATTACCCTGATAGGCAGTTTCATCTTCTCCATTGCCCTTACCTGGACACTGGATGTATGAGTACGGAGGAGGAGAGGGTTCGGATGGCCGGCGGATACGAAGAACGTGTCCTGCATGTCCCTTGCCGGGTGATTCGGAGGGAAATTCAGCGCCTCGAATACATGATAGTCATCCTCGACCTCCGGACCTTCGGCAACGTCATATCCGAACTTGCGGAAAATATTGACAATCTGCTGTCTCGCTATCGATACAGGATGACGTGAGCCGAGTTCCATCATGTCTCCCGGCATGGTGGCGTCGAAAGAGTCCGCAGATGATGCTCCTGAAGATTCCACATTTGCCTTCAGTTCCTCTATCTTGGCCACGGCTTCCTTCTTCAGCACATTCAGCTTCTGCCCGAATTCCTTCTTGAGCTCTGGTGCTACGGTACGGAACTCCTCGAACAACTTCGTTATCTCGCCTTTCTTGCCGAGCAGACGCACACGGGCGTCCTCTATATCTTTCTCTGTCTTGCACTTGAGGTCCCTGACCTCGGCAAGAATCTGCTCAATTTCCTCTTTCATCTGATGTATAATAAGTCTAAACAGACTGCAAATTTAACATTTTCTTTGGATATTCCTCCAACTACCTCTTATGACTGTTCACATTGGCATTCTCCGCCTTTTCCTTCCGCTTCTCCCGAGCCTTCTGGTTCTTGCCTGCTCCGCTCTTCAGATAGGCAGCCCACTGGGTATCGTTGAAAATTCTCCGGTAAGTCTTGTCAATCTGCTCCATCCACTTGTCCCTGACATTGTTGTACATGTCATAGTTGGAAACGCGCGACTTCTGGAGCTTCTCCACTTCTGCCTGCCATGCCGCATAGTCGTGCTGGAGGGTGGAGTCCACGTAGAACACCTGGCCAGGATCAAGTTTCAGGAGGGAAGCGAGGCGGTCCGCCTCCTTGGCAGCCATCTCCTCCGGTGTCGGAATCTTGTCATCCTGTTCCTGGGCCGACAAAGAGACCTGTGACACGAATAAAATCGACATTACTGCCAGAATCATTGATTTGAAACCAAAAATTTTCATAGATTTGTAATCATTTTGGACAAAATTAAACAAATAAAAACACAACTGCAAGATGAAAATCAGAACATTACTCTGTACGGCAGCTGCGGCCGGCATGATCATGGCCGAGAGCGGGGCAGATGCATGCACCAACATCATAGTCACCAAAGGGGCGAGCGCCGACGGCACATGCCTCGTTTCCTATGCGGCTGACTCACACTGGCTGTACGGCGAACTGTATTTCAAGCCGGAAGCTGACTGGAGCAACGGTTCGATGCTGAAGGTATTCGACTGGGACTCAGGCAAATATCTCGGAGAAATCGAGCAGGTTCCACATACTTTCAAGACAGTGGGCAACATGAACGAGCACCAGCTGATCATCGCCGAGACCACGTTCGGAGGACGCCACGGCCTGAATGATCCGGATGCGGTAATGGATTATGGTTCATTGATATACATTACTCTCCAGCGTGCCCGTACAGCCCGGGAGGCCATCAGGATAATGGATGAGCTGACCCAGAAATATGGTTATTATTCCGAAGGCGAGTCTTTCTCGATAGCCGACAAGGACGAGTGCTGGATCATGGAAATGGTCGGCAAGGGCGGCGAGAAGTCCGGAGGCAAGAAAGGTTCCGTATGGGTAGCCGTGAGAGTACCGGACGGATATGTCAGCGGACATGCCAACCAGTCGAGAATCACAAGGTTCCCGCTGAACGACCCCGAGAACTGCATGTATTCTCATGACGTGATTTCATTCGCAAGAGAACGTGGCTGGTTCAGCGGCGAGGATACGGAATTCAGTTTCCGCGATGCATATTGTCCTCTGGATTTCAGCGGAATGAGAGGATGCGAGGCCAGGGTATGGAGCGCATTCAACATCCTCGGGAAAGGTAAATTCGCATATACTGACTGCTGCGGGAAGGATGTCGTGAAAAATGCCGGAGACTATGTGGACTATGCGATGGGACACAATCCGGGGAACAATATGCCGCTATGGATCAAGCCTGCGGGCAAAGTGTCCGTGAAAGACGTGGCTGACGTGATGCGCGACCATTATGAGGGCACTCCTATGGATATGACACAGGATATCGGAGCTGGCGGAAATGCACTTCCATACAGGTGGAGACCTATGGGATTCGAGGTTGACGGGCAGAAATATGTCAACGAAAGGGCAATCGCCACACAACAGACCGGATTCTGGTTCGTGGGCCAGTCGAGGGGCAGCCTGCCTGACGTGATCGGAGGAATCATCTGGTTCGGCACCGATGATGCTGCAACTTCTTATGTAACACCTATTTATACCAATGTCACCGCTATTCCTGAGTGTTTCAGGCAGGGCAACGGAGATCTTCTCCATTATACTTCGGAGTCCTCGTTCTGGATCAATAACCGTATCTCGAACGCTTGCTACAAGATGTACAATCTGATGGCTCCATACGTGAGGGAGAGAATCGACGACTTCGAGAACGGACAGCTGAAGAGCATTGCCGAGAATGACGTACGGGCACTGGAACTCTACAGGGCTGCAGAAAAAAAGGCCGTGAAGAAGAACTCGAAGAAGAATCCTTCCTACGACCCTATGACCGACACCGGAGCTTCATTCTCCGATGTAAAGAAATGTCTTACAGATTATTCCGTCAATACCGCACAGGACATCTTCTCTGCATGGAAGCAGCTTGAAGAAACACTCCTCGTGAAGTTCATCGACGGAAACGTAAAAGCCCAGAACCCGGACGGCTCTTTCAAGCACACCGCGGATTCCGAGCATGTTCCTGACGGTCTCACCCAGCCGGGATACACCGATTTCTGGAAAGAGGCCGTAGCGCACTATCACGGGGATGTTGTCAGAGAACCCGCTCAGCGCTGACTTTCGCAGGGATGTTCCTGAGGACTATCCCTCCTCCTGACACATCGGCTTCCACGGCCGCATCCTTGCGGACAGTACCGTCAAGGACGGCCTTGGCAAGCTGGTTGACAAGTTCACGCTGCATGACTCTCTTTACCGGCCTGGCACCGAAAGCCGGGTCGTATCCTTTGTCCACCATGAAGTCCTCGAATGCCTGGGTGAAGGAGATTTCCACATTGTCCTCCGCCAGTTTCCGGCGGAGCGCATCCATCTGGATATGAAGGATTTCACGCACGTCAGCCCTTGTAAGAGGATCGAACATGATGATCTCGTCTATCCTGTTCAGGAATTCAGGGCGGATTGTCTGCTTGAGGACATCCAGTATTTTTCCGCGGCATTCCTCGAGAAGTTGTCTCCTCGTGGCAATGGCGGCCGCATCCGATACAGGCGAAGCACCGGCTGCACCGACATCCGGAAGACGTTCCATGTAGCTCTGGATAATGTCCGAGCCGACATTCGAGGTCATGATGATAATCGTGTTCTTGAAATCCACGGTACGTCCCTTGTTGTCCGTAAGACGGCCGTCATCAAGCACTTGCAGCAGGATATTGAACACATCCGGATGAGCTTTCTCTATCTCGTCGAGCAATACGACTGAATACGGTTTCCTACGCACGGCTTCCGTAAGCTGGCCGCCCTCGTCATATCCTACATATCCCGGAGGAGCTCCGATGAGACGGCTCACAGTATGGCGTTCCTGATACTCGCTCATGTCGATACGGGTAATCATGTTCTCGTCATTGAACAGGAATTCTGCAAGAGCCTTTGCAAGTTCGGTCTTTCCGACTCCGGTGGTTCCCATGAACAGGAATGAACCGATTGGCCTTTTCTCGTTGGAAAGTCCTGCACGGCTTCTGCGGACGGCGTCAGAAACAGCCCTTATGGCCTCGTCCTGACCGATTACCCTGCGGTGAAGCTCTTCCTCCATGCGCAGCAGCTTTTCCTTCTCGCTCTCGAGCATCTTGCTGACAGGTATTCCGGTCCACCTCGAAACAATATCAGCTATATCCTCAGGAGTGACCGCTTCGGTGATGACAGGGTCCGTGATGGCAGCCTGCGCAGCCTCAAGCTCGTCAATGCGTTTCTGGGCTTCCGCAATGCGGCCGTACCTGAGCTCGGCCACCTTCCCGTAATCTCCGGACCTCTCGGCAGACTGTGCCTGGATCTTGTAATCCTCAATCTCCTGCCGGGCCGACTGAATCCCGGTAAGAATGGCTTTCTCGTCAGTCCATTTCTTCATGAGGACATCCTTTTTGGAATTGAGATCCTTGAGCTGCTCCTCGATTTTCTCCATTTTCAGGGAGACACCTTCACGCTTGATGGCTTCCTTCTCGATTTCCAGCTGGCGTATCTGGCTGTTCAGTTCGGCTATCGGCTCCGGGACGGAATTCATCTCGAGACGCAATTTGGCCGCCGCCTCGTCCACAAGGTCAATGGCCTTGTCCGGAAGGAATCTGTTCGTGATGTACCTGTGCGAGAGGTTCACGGCAGCTATGAGGGCGTCATCCTCGATACGGACCTTGTGATGGTTCTCGTACTTTTCCTTAAGTCCCCGCAGGATGGCTATTGACTCGGCCGGGGCCGGTTCATCCACAGTGACCATCTGGAAACGTCTCTCAAGGGCCTTGTCCGCCTCGAAATATTTTTGGTATTCGTCAAGGGTGGTTGAGCCGACCGTCCTGAGCTCTCCCCTTGCAAGGGCAGGCTTCAGGATATTGGATGCATCCATTGCACCGGATGTCTTGCCGGCTCCGACAAGAGTATGTATCTCGTCGATGAACAGGATGATTGCCCCCTGGCTGTCAACCACTTCCTTTACGACTCCCTTGAGCCTCTCCTCGAATTCTCCCTGATATTTGGCTCCCGCTATTAGGGCTCCCATGTCAAGAGAATAGACCAGCTTGTCCTTCAGATTTTCAGGAACTGCCCCGTCAATTATCTTCTGCGCAAGGCCTTCGGCTATGGCCGTTTTGCCCACGCCTGGTTCTCCAACGAGAATCGGATTATTCTTGGTACGCCTGCTCAGTATCTGCAGCACGCGGCGTATCTCGTCGTCCCTTCCGATTACCGGATCAAGCTTTCCGTTTGCCGCCATCTCATTGAGGTTGACGGCGAACCTGTTCAGGAATTCGAATTTTCCTGCGGTTCCGTTGTTCTGCATGTTGTTTCCCATAATCTTTTCCTTTTTATCTCCGGAGCCTATAGAACGACTTTGAGCCGCCTGCTCCGAAGAACAGACGGCTTGAATCCAAATTATATTCCGATACGGGTATGCTGACAAATTGTCAGCCCCGATATTGTTCAGTCTTACTCAGCAGACTCAGCAGGGGCTGCAGGGGCTTCCTGCTGTACAGGAGCAGAAGGGAATGCCGGCTGCTCTGTCGCTGCGCTCTCGATCTGGTTGGTGATGTCCACCTGGGTTCCTTTCGTACCTGTGGTGAATGAAGAAATCACGGAAACGACGAGGATGAATGCCACAAGACCCCATGTCACTTTTTCGAGCATGTTGGCTGTCTGCCTTACACCGAAAGTCTGGTTTCCTGCGACGAAGTTGCTGGCCATGCTGTCACCCTTTCCGTTCTGGAGCAGAACGACGAGGGTCAGCAGGATGCTGGCGATAACGATTGCTACAACAAGTACAGAAAAAAATATACTGCTCATAATGTCTGATTATTTATCAGTTTGTCCAATTTTTCAATAAGGGATGCAAAGTAAGCACTTTTTTCCGGAAATGCCAAAATTAGTTTGCTATAAATGCGTTTGGACTGCTCGAAATAGCCCTGTTCGGCATAAATCCCGGCCAAAGTCTCAGTACAGAATTCGAGGCTGAGGTCTTCCTCCGGAGTCTCCGCCGGATTATTCTTCTTCTGTGCGACCTTGAAGACGAAATTGTCCTCATCCCTTTTCACTTTCTCATATTCGTCAGCGGAGAAGAAATCCCCTCCTGCCGCCCTTGCCGGCCTTGCTGCCGGTACAGGCTCCTGGGGCTTCTGTTCTTCTATATATGAGCGCACGAGAGCTTCGAGATTGGAATCGGAATAATCCCTGTCCGCACCGGACCTTGCTATCGCTGAAATTATACTCCTGTCCACCACATACATTGCCTGATCGGCATATTGCGCCCTGCCCCAGGAATCACCGCCCATTGCGGACATCCTGACACACAATTCCTTGCGGGCTGCAGCAAACCAAGGATAAAGGTTCACCACCCCGGCAAGTTCATCCAATGTCAAAGTCTTGAGATTGATTGCTTTGTTTTCCATAACCCCTACCAATTGGCAACTGTCGCATTGAATATGTCCTCACACAGCTTCTCGATGATTTCCTCGCATAGCGTCGCCTCCACGGCATCCAAAGACTGGGTGGAGTCGTAGTCGGAATAGGCAGAGAAAGACTTGTCAGGAAAATCGTCTTCCGGATGTTTCCGGTTGGTGAACGATATTTTTATGGTGACCGTGAGGCGGTTCTGTGCAGCCACCTCGTCCGCGGTGACAGCGGTGGCCCTCACATCATATCCGGTCACTGAACCCGTGACTTCTATATCGCCGTCCATCTCGACCTGCTCGAGACGCGTCATCTTGCGGAATTTATCCTTCAGGGCCTCGGTGAGGTCATTGCTGAGGGATGGGTTGACTCTCAGCGCCTTGTACTCGAAATAATTGATGGTCACGGTCTTGACATCCGGCTGGATGGAAGTCCCGGAGAATGAATATATCCCGCATGAATGCACGAGCAATGCGGTGACGGCCAATGCTGCAACTACTGCGGCTGCCGACAGTATCTTTCCGAACTTTCCCATATCAGTCATCTGTCTTTCTCTGGTTTCTGTACTCAGGAGGAAGCTTGCGGTAAAGCGTCCTTTCGGATATCCCGAGCTCCTCCGCAGCTTTCTTGCGATTGCCGTTGTGCCTTTCAAGAGCCTTACGGATCATTTCCTCATTGGCCCTGGAAATGGTCACGCCCTCGCTTTCAGGCTCGACCTCCACCACATGGGACGGAGCATTGTCCTCCTGTATATCCACGTCATCATTGTCCTTGTTCCAGTCCACGTCCGGCCTGGAGACATAGCCTTCTCCATGTCCTGCAGGAGGAAGGGTCTTGGACTGGGGCGCGGAACCGGAATCAGCAGGCCGGAATCCGCCCGCAGAGATAATCTTCTTGAGCTTGTTGACTTCAGCATTCAGGCTGTAGAGAGCCTTGTATATCTCTTGCTTCTCGTCCTGTGTGATATTGTCCGAATTGCTGCGGTATCTGACAGGAACGGCATTTACATCGTCATGAGGCAGATATTTTGACAAAGTGGCAGCATCCACTTCACATTTCCCGGACACCGGGGAGAGCCTCTGGCCTTCCAGCGCGGACACTGTCTCCGTGATGTTTTTCAGCTGGCGGACATTGCCCGGCCACCTGTAACTGTTGAGCAACTCTATGGCATCATGGGTCAGGATGACCTTGTTCATACCGTATTTCTCGGAGAAGTCGGAAGTGAATTTCCTGAACAGCAGATAGATATCCTGTTTTCTCTCCCGGAGGGAAGGCATCGATATCTGGATGGCGTTCAACCTGTAATAGAGATCCTCCCTGAATTTTCCCTTCGATACAGCATAAAGCAGGTCAACGTTCGTGGCAGCAATGACCCTGACGTCCGTCATGCTCACCTTGGAGTCTCCCACGCGGATGAATTCCCCGCTCTGGAGCACCCTGAGCAGCTTCGCCTGGGACGGAAGAGGGAGTTCACCTATCTCGTCGAGAAACAGAGTACCGCCGTTCGCAACCTCGAAATAACCTTTCCTGTCATCTATGGCGCCAGTGAAGGAGCCTTTTACATGTCCGAAAAGCTCGGAATCGATGGTCCCTTCCGGAATGGCCCCGCAGTTCACCGCGAAATATTTCGCATTCCTGCGCCGGCTGTTCTGGTGGATGATTTTCGGTATGTTGTCCTTGCCCACTCCGCTCTCCCCCGTGACGAGGACTGTCAGATCCGTGGGAGCGACAGCCTCGGCCATCTCGAGAGCCCTGTTGAGAGCCGGATCATTGCCGATAATATCGTATTTGTTCTTTAATTTTTGTAATTCTTGTGCGTCCATATAGGACAAAGTTACGAAATCAGTTTAAATTATGAACTCAAATTGCTGAAAATTGCAAATTTGTTAGTAACTTGGCGCAAAATTTGAGTTAACGTTTAATTTATATTATTTACTTATCGTTTAAATTATGAGAAAGGAAATCAAATCATTGGCAGCAGCAATCCTTGGGCTTGCCGCTGTTGGTTGTGCTTCCCCGGCGAAAATGGCTGAGATGGCAGAGAACGTTACCGTTACCTGCGATCCTGCTCCGCTTGAGGTTGTAGCAGGCAAAATCAACGCAACCGTATCAGTAACCTATCCTGCAGACTATTTCCACCCGAAGGCTATCCTCGAGGTGACTCCGGTCATCGTTTATGACGGAGGTGAGGCTGCCATGGCTCCGCTCATGTACCAGGGCGAGAAGGTCAAGGATAACTACACTGTAGTTTCTTCTGACGGACAGACAGTTACCGAAAGAGTACGTTTCAACTACGTTGAGGGCATGGAGGCATCTCACCTCGAGCTCCGCGGCGTTGTAAAATACAAGGCAAGAACTTGGGATCTCCCTGTAAAGAAGGTTGCTGACGGTGCCAACACCACCTACATGCTCGTGAACTTCGGAGGCAAGGGCGGCCATGTAGCTTACAAGGCTGACAACTATCAGGAGGTTATCCCTCAGACCGCTGAAGGCCAGATTCTTTACACCATCAACTCTGCAGACGTACGCAGCAAGGAGCTCAAGTCCGAGTCCATCAAGGATTTCCAGGCAGCTCTCGATGAGATCAAAGCCAATGAGAGGAAGACTCTCAAAGGAACTGAGGTCGTAGCATACGCTTCACCTGACGGTGGCGAGGCTCTCAACGCAAAACTTTCCGACAAACGTTCCCAGAGCGGTGCAAAGGCCTGGACAAAGGTCGTAAAGGGCAAAGAGGTTTCAGATCCTGAAGTGAAGAGCGTAGGTCAGGACTGGGAAGGCTTCCAGGAGCTTGTTGCCAAGTCTGACATCGAGGACAAGGATCTTATCATCCGCGTTCTTTCCATGTACAGCGATCCTGCTGTCCGTGAGAGCGAGATCAAGAACATGTCCGAGGTTTACACCGTCCTCAAGAAAGAAGTTCTTCCTGAGCTCCGTCGTGCAAGATTCATTGCCAACGTAGAGTATCAGAACTACACCGCAGAGGAGCTTCTCCAGCTCGTGGAGGAGAACAGCGACGTTCTTGACGAGGAGGCTCTTCTCCGTGCCGCTTCTCTCGTAAAGGACCTCGATGCAAAAGAGGCTATCTACAAGAAGGCTATCGACAAATACAACAGCGACCGTGCACAGTTCAACCTCGGCGTGGTTTACCTCAACCAGGGACACCTCAACAAGGCTGAGAAGGCATTCAACAAGGTTGAGACC
Source organism: Candidatus Cryptobacteroides sp. (assembly GCA_051869955.1). GTDB lineage: Bacteria > Bacteroidota > Bacteroidia > Bacteroidales > UBA932 > Cryptobacteroides. The sequence continues at coordinate 46,554 of JBJEBJ010000008.1, read as the reverse complement.
AAGGATGCTGACCTCGAGAACGCAAAAGGCGTCATCGCTCTCCGCAACGGTGACATCGCAGCTGCCGAGAAGGCATTCATCGCTGCCGGCAACACCGAGAACCAGGCTGTCGTAGATATTCTCAACGGCAAATATGAGAAGGCTGCCGCTGCTCTCAAAGGCACCAACTCTTTCAACGAGGCTCTTGCTGACGTTCTTACCGGCAAGCTCGCAGAGGCTTCTGCAGCTCTCAAGTGCGAGTGCCCTAAGTCCAACTACCTCCGTGCCATCATCGCTGCACGCCAGGGCAAGGCTGCTGACGTAAAGGCTTATCTCGCAAAGGCCGGTGAGTGCAAAGACCTCGCTGCACGCGCTGAGAAAGACATCGAGTTCGCTCAGTACAGATAATTACACGGCGCATTGACGCCATGGACAAATAATTATGGGGATGATTGAAAAGTCTGACTTTTTGGTCATCCTCTTTTGATTTTCACTCTCTCCTTCCATCTGGATTGTCCATGAAAATAAGAATAGATGAAACGGCCGGACGACTTCCGGCAGCCGCAATAGCGGATGATGTGAACCGCCGGCTCGAAAAGAACCCGGTCCTGGTCATAACCGCCCCTCCGGGAGCGGGAAAGTCAACGTTTCTGCCTCTCACCATATTCAACGGACTTCAGGGAAAAGGAAAAGTGATTGTGCTGGAGCCGCGGAGAATCGCAGCAGTGCAGATAGCGGAAAGGATGGCTGAAATAGCCGGAGAAAATGTCGGCGGGAGCATAGGCTACCGCATACGTTTCGAAAACAAGGTATCTGCAGGGACCCGGATAGAAGTCCTGACGGAAGGAATCCTGACAAGAAGGCTCGTGTCCGACCCGGCGTTGGAGGGAGTCTCTGTCGTGATTTTCGATGAGTTCCATGAAAGAAGCCTGGTGTCGGACGAGGCTCTTGCTCTCGTCAGGGAAGCGAGAGAAATTCTGCGACCGGACCTGAAGATTGTCATAATGTCCGCGACAATCGATACAGATGCGATATGCGAGGCCCTCGGAGCGGATGCAATCTGCAGTGAAGGCAGGATGTTTCCTGTCGAAATCATCAATTCCAGGGAAGATGTTGACATAAGGGATTGCGCAGCAGAGGTTGCACGGTGCATCAGCCGGGCACACAGGGAAAGGGAAGGAGACATTCTGGCATTTCTCCCGGGAGAAGCCGAGATAAGGCGTTGCACCGAACTGCTCGGGGACAGCCTCGGCGGGACCCATGTCCGTCCTCTTTATGGGATGCTGTCACAGAAGGAGCAGAGGGATGCTATAGCACCGAGCCGGAAGTGTGAACGTAAAGTGGTGATTGCCACTCCGATAGCCGAGACATCCCTGACCATAGAGGGAATCCGGACCGTGGTGGATTCCGGGCTGTGCAGGAGGATGGTGTTCGACAGGCAGACCGGGCTGAGTCGTCTCGAAACGGTACGCATCAGCATGGACATGGCGATGCAGCGGAGCGGACGTGCCGGCCGTGTAGCTCCGGGAACATGCTACAGGCTCTGGAGCAAGGGAGCGGAGAGGTTAATGAAACCGTGCAGGACTCCTGAAATCCTCGATGCAGACCTCGCAGCCACGGTTCTTGAGGCTTCCGCCTGGGGAGAAAATGACGTCATGAAACTCCCTTGGCTGACACCTCCTCCTGCTGGAAATGCTGCCCGGGCATACAACCTGCTGAAAGCTCTGGGTGCATTGGATGCAGAAGGCCGGATTACGGATGAGGGACGCAGAATCGCTTCCCTTCCATGCCACCCGAGAATTGCCAGGATGCTTCTTGCGGCGGATACTCAGGAGAACAGGGCGCTCGGGGCGGACATTGCAGCCATTCTTGAGGAAAGGGATCCGATGGCGCGGGAGAACGACACTGATATCTGTCTGAGAATAAGCGAATTGAGAAGGCTGCGCAGAAACAGGTTGCAGGACCGGGGATGGAACCGTATCATAAGGACGGCTCAGCAATATCGGCGGATTGTGAATTGCGACGAAGACAATACTGAACCTGACCGATACATTGCCGGAACCCTCATTGCGGCCGCTTATCCTGAAAGGGTAGCTAAAAGACGGGACAATTGCGGGCATTTCCAGCTGGCCTGCGGAGATATGGCCGATGTCGGGATGAGCGACGGAATGTCATCTCACGAATGGATTGCAGTGGCGGCAATGAATGCAGGCAGGGAGAGCGACGGAAGGATTTTCATGGCAGCGCCTCTCAATCCGGAAGACATATCATATATGGTGAGGATGCGGGACAATGTCACATGGGACAGCCGTACCGGAAGCGTGACAGCCCGTAGGGAATCCCGTATCGGTTGCCTTACAGTGGATTCCAGGCCTTTGGGCGGGGATGATGTCCGGGATAAAATCGTACGGGCGATATGCGAGGCCGCACCGAAAGAGGGCACGAGCATGTTTGATTTCTCAGACGATGTCAGGAACCTCCAGAGGCGCATTGCACTTGTATCTTCATGGCATCCGGAGCTGGAATTGCCGGACCTGTCGACGGAGTCATTTCTGGGCAGGACAGAGGAATGGCTTCCGGGATATATAGGAAAGGCCTCGACGGCAGCCGAATTGAAGAAGATAGACTTGTGTGAGGTCATATGGGGGATGCTCGGCTATGACCTGCAGCAGGCCGTGGAACGCATTGCTCCTTCCCACCTGAAGGTGCCGACAGGAAGCCGGATCAAGGTCGAATACAGACAGGGAACCGATATCCCGGCGATAAAGGTGCGGCTTCAGGAATGCTTCGGGATGTCAGATACTCCCCGTATTGACGGTGGACGTGTGCCGGTATTGATGGACCTGCTGTCCCCTGGATATAAGAGCGTCCAGCTCACAAGTGACCTGAGGAGTTTCTGGGAAAACACCTATTTCGAGGTCAGGAAAGAACTGAGGAGACGATATCCGAAACACTCCTGGCCGGACAATCCGTTGGAGGCGGAAGCGGTCCGGGGAGTGAAGCGGAAAGCGTAGTAATCCCGTTATTGTCCTTCAGTAAGGTCAGCGGGTCTCGCGTATAACCAGGGAAGCGATTCTGGAGGTCATCCAGGCCCTCAGATCGGACCAGCGGTAGAGATTGTCGTCCGTGCGCTCAAGATTGCCTACAGAGGCGTTTTCACCGTTCAGGAGGATATTCACGAGAATCCCGTCAGACTGTGCCTTGCCAGTCGGGCGATAGAAGACCCACTGGATATTGCCGGCCATCGGGGATCTGAATGTCTGGAATTGCAGGACGAGGTCATCCTGGTCTGCCGGGATGCGGCCGAATCCTTCCAGGTCGGCAATCATGAGAAGTGTCATCAGGCAGTGGTCGTGACCGAATCTGAGATCCGCACCCGGTTCGCCTGAAGCAATCCGCCGGTCTGCCTTCTCTATCATGTCATCGTAAATAGCCGAGCATGAGGTCCTGTACCGGTAATATTCATCGAATCTCATATAATTGTCAACTTCCCACATCTTCACGAATTCCTCCGGGGTGAATATGTCCAAGAAGTCAGCCTTCACGTCCTCGGTAAGGCTGTTCATTCCGGAGACGAGCATGTACAGATGGTCTGTTGCCCAGAAATGCGAACGGTCTCCGAGAGCGGCCTCCGGATCATGGAAAATCCTTCCGAAGGCATCCATATATTCCGGGAAACGGCGTTTCATGAATTCCTCAGGAGTCTCGTCATAAGGCATTTTCAGTTCAGGACCCTTGTAACGGAAAGGATTCCGTCCCATGTTGGGAGCAGTCGGCTGGATATACTCAAGTCCCTGATGCGCGATTATATCTGTCTCAGGAGCCATTCTGGAAAGTTCGACACAGAAAGAGGACATGCTCATGATGGAACGCACTGAACCGGAGGCGCATGCTGTCACCCTGCTTCCCTTGCCGAAAGCCTTGGGATAATCTTCTGACATGATGTCCGCCATTCTCTTCTGCTGGTCCCATCCTATGTCAGTCAGGTCGCCGATGCGGTACTGGATCTTGTCATAAATATCTGCAAGTCTTGCCTTGAGAGCCATTCCGTAATCCGTGACATTGCCTGTCTTCTCCCCGTCCTCAATCATATCCAGCAGCCAGGTATAGACGTCAGACGTATATGAATAGCGCGACCCGTGACGTCCGTAATGGCTTATATAGAAAGGTTCGTATCCTTTCACCTTCACAGGAGGGCAGACCGCATTGAAGTCATACACGGCATCGAGGCCGGAGCATTTGTTCCGGTCGGAAGCCACTTCCAGCCTGACATCTGTCCTCTGGGAATATGCGGAATTTGCGGATGATAAAATGATTATGGCAACTGATAATGCCTTAAGAAGAAAAGTTCCGGTACTCATAGTTTCAATATTCATTCAGGATGGTGCATACAAACGTGCATTTATGCAAAAATAAGCAATAATCTGTTTCCGGACAATAGCAGACATGGCAACTCCGGCATAATGAAAACTTTCCCGGAGACTTTGCAGCCCCGGGAAAGAACAAAACATATTATGAGTTACAAACTAATTCTTTTTGGCAGCCTTCTTCGCGGCTTTCCTCTTCTCGTTCCATGCAGTTGCATCGAACATCACCGGAGTACCGATGAAGATGGATGCGTAAGTACCGAAGCAGATACCGAGGATGAGGGCCACGGAGAGACCACGGATGGACTCGCCTCCGAAGATCGCGATGGCAAGCATTGTCACGAGAGTGGATACGGATGTATTCACGGTTCTGGTGAGGGTGCTGTTGAGAGCGATGTTCGTATTGTCCTTGAAGTCAGCCTTCGGATGGAGGGTCTTGTACTCACGGATTCGGTCGAAGATGACCACGTTGTCGTTGATCGCGTAACCGATGATGGTAAGGATGGCGGCAATGAATGTCTGGTCAACGTCGAGGTTGAACGGAAGGATTCCGGAGAACAGGGAGAAGAAGCCGATCACGATGATTGCCGTATGAGCAAGTGAAACGACACCTCCGAGACCCCAGGTCCATCCCTTGAACCTGAATGCGATGTAGGCGAATATCACGAACAGTGCGATGAGTACTGCGATGACAGCATCCCTCTTGATGTCGTTCGCGATGGTAGGACCTACCTTGTCTGAAGAAACGATACCATTAGGATTGTCAAGTGTGGATGTGAACTCCTCGAAGGTTACATTCTCCTCTGCGAAGAAACCTTTCATGGCATCGTAGAGCATTGACTCTACTTTTGCATCCATCTCGCTGGACTCATCCTCTACATGATATTTGGTGGTAATCTTCATCTGGCTGTCACCACCGAACTGTTTAACCTCCACTGCACCCTCGAACTCAGCCTCGGCAGCAGCCCTTACTTCCTCAGCGGAAACAGGCTGGTCGAATCTCACTACATAGGTACGGCCTCCGGTGAAGTCAACACCGTACGTGAAGCCCTTGGTGAAGATGGAAACGAGGGATATGAGGATGAGAGCTCCGGAGAACATATAGGTGAACTTCTTCTTCGAGATGAAGTCGAAGTGGGTGTTCTTCAGGAAGTTCCTTGTCAAATTGTTCTCGAAGGTCATGTTCTTGCCTCTTGACACGCGGCTCTCGAAGATGAGCCTTGTGACGAAGATGGAGGTGATGACAGAAGTGATGATACCGATGATGAGGGTGGTGGCGAAGCCCTGTACAGGACCTGAACCGAACACGAAGAGCACGATACCGGTAAGCATTGTGGTCACCTGACCGTCGATGATGGCTGAATATGCATTGGAGTAACCGTCAGCGATGGCCTTGCTCAAGCCCTTGCCTGCGGCAATCTCCTCCTTGATACGCTCATAGATGATCACGTTGGCATCGACCGCCATACCGAGAGTCAGGACGAGACCTGCGATACCAGGCAGCGTGAGGACGGCTCCGAATGAAACGAGGGTTCCGAAGAGGAAGAGCACGTTGCAGAGGAGTGCGATGTCAGCCACGAAACCTGCGCCGCTGTAGAAGAAAATCATGTACAGGAGGACGAGGCAGAATGCGATGATGAACGAAATGAGACCGGCCCTAATGGACTCGGAACCGAGGGATGGTCCAACAACCTGCTCCTGGATGATCTTGGCAGGTGCAGGAAGCTTACCGGAATTCAGGACGTTCGCAAGGTCAGTTGCCTCCTCGACGTCAAAATTGCCGGTGATGGATGAGTTACCTCCGGTAATCTCGTTCTGTACGTTAGGATAAGAATAGATGAGGCCGTCGAGTACGATGGCTATCTGCTTGCCGACATTGTCCTTGGTGAGACGAGCCCACACATTGGCGCCCTCGGCGTTCATTGTCATTGATACTGAAGGATTTCCCTTGTTCACGCCGGTTCCGTCATAAGAAACCCTTGCGTCTGTGACGGCACCTCCGTCGAGAGGAGCCTTACCGTCCCTCGTGGCAGCCTTGATGGCTACGAGCTCATAGAAGTTGCCCTGTACATACTCGGACGGCTTCACTGACCACATAGGGCGGAACTCCGGAGGGAAGATACCTTTAACCACTGAAGAATTCAGGAGTTTGTTCACGGCTGCGGTGTCGGCACCCTGCGCGAAACCTATGCAGGCATTGCCGCGGGCCTGTGAAGGCTGGAGAACGGCAAACAGAGGATGCTGCTTCCTGAACTCGGCCATTGCCTTGGCATCGTTGGCTGCATTGCCGATCTCGCTGCTGAGAAGCGAGTCAGCCTCTGCCTCAGGAGCCTCTTCAACAGTATCCTCTTCCTCAGCGTCAGCAGATTCTGCAGCAACCATCTGTGCGAGCGCTGCATCTGCCTCTATGAGGTATGGATAAATCTCATCATTCGTATAAGTGGTCCAGAACTCGAGGGAAGCGGTTCCCTGGAGCAGCTTCCTTACACGCTCAGGCTCTTTCACGCCCGGAAGTTCCACGAGGATACGTCCGGTGTTGCCGAGCTTCTGGATGGAAGGCTGGGTCACTCCGAAACGGTCGATACGGTTGCGGAGCACATTGAAGGAATTGGCAATGGCGCTCTCGGCATTCTCCCTGATGACGGTGATGACCTCATCGTCGGTGGACTGAGGGTTGATGCGGGTGGAGAGGTCGTAGGTTCCGAACACCTGTGCGAGTCTCTGGCCACCTGAGACTTCCTTCCATGCCTGTGCGAACAGGGAAATGAAATCGTCGGTGGAGTTCACGCTGCGCTGCTTTGCAAGTGCCATGGCGTTGTTGAACTCAGGGGTCTTGTTCTCACCGGCAAGAGCGGCTACAAGGTCCTCGAGCTGGACCTGGAGCATCACGTTCATACCTCCCTTGAGGTCGAGTCCGAGATTGATCTCCTTGGCCTTGACTTCCTTGAATGTGTAACCGAAATAGACTTTTTCATTGGAAATTGAATCCACATACCAGCGGTTCCTGTTCTTTGCAAGGGAATCGAGGTAATAGGCCTTGTCCGTTTCCGGGACGTTGGAATATGCGGCCGACTGCACGAACTCATCAACTGCCTTCTGAGCATATTTCTCCGCCTTGCCCTCCTGGATGCTGGTGACAAGGGTGAAGGAAAGCTGCCAGATGCATGCTATAGCGAGCAAAATCGCCACAAATTTGATTGCACCTTTACTTTGCATTGTTAATGTATTTTAATAATTTTTAGTTTCTTTAACGCAATATTCCCGTGACAAGGGCACAAAAATGCCTGTCGCGTGACATATAAGACTGCAAATTTATCTATTTTTTTCTTAGAAAGAAACTTTCTGACAGTAATTTGTTATTTTTGCATTCCTTATTTATAGTTATGACCGGAGTAAAAGCATATATTTCCATATTGGCCTGTGTTTCCGCCTGCTTGTCCGCACATGGAGCCGGGGGAACGGACACTTTGGCCGTACAGAATAATGAGATATCCCTGACGGAGTTGAAAACCGGGACGGATTCCCTGATGCGGGATTACCGTTTTGACGATGCACTCGCTCTCTTCAGGAAGGCTGCCGCGGGAGCGGATTCTCTCGATGCCATCGTCATAGACGAGCTCATGGTGCAGGCACAGAACGGAAAGAACATGGCCGGATTCTGCAGCACCCCGGTGCCGGTCGCAAAACAGCGGTTTTCGCTCAAGGACTTCTACCTGTTCTACCCTCTGCAGGACGGAAGCTGGAGGCCCGTGCCGAACCAGATCGACAACGGGGACGGGAAAGGATTCGTGAAGGCGACCTACTGGCCCGACGATGCGGATGTACTGTATTGGTCAGCAGCCGATTCGGAAGGTATCAGAAATGTGTACAGATCATCTTTCAGGGACACGGTATGGACGGCTCCGGAACTTCTGAACGAGCAGATGACATCTTCGTCGGACGAGATATTCCCGATGATATCCCCTGACGGGAAGCAGCTTTTCTTCGCTTCCAAAGGCCTGTACGGCATGGGAGGTTATGACTTGTACGTATCGGAATGGGACGACAATCTGAATGACTGGGGCATTCCAGTGAACATGGGATTCCCGTATTCGTCCCCTTACGACGACTTCCTTTTCATAAATACGGATGACGGAAAATATTCAATGTTCGCTTCCAACAGGGACTGCCCTGCGGACAGTGTGGACATCTATGTGCTTGAATATGACAGCATGCCTGTGCGCAAGGCCGTGGACTCCCCGGAGGAGTTGAGAGAGCTGTGCAGGATAGAGCCTGAAAAGGAGATGTCGAACATATACAGCGGAAAGCCCGGAGAGGATGTCGGGGACAACGAGGAGATGAGGCAATATTCCAGGATGCTGGTCGAGGTCCGGGCCCTGCGAGACTCCATATATGCTTTCAGCAAGTCAATAGACGAGGCCAGGGGACGTCTGTCCGAGGTTTCAGGGGACGAGAAGGCGGTTCTCGCCGCAGAGATCATGAGCCGCGAGGCAATGCTCCCGAAACTTCAGGATTCATTGTCAAGAGAAACACGGGCCCTGCAGAAACTCGAGCTGGGATTCCTGCAGAGCGGAGTGGTGATAGACCCTGAGAGGCTCCAGAAGGAGGCCGAACGTGAAGTGGTGGGGTCCAAATCCGGATATACATTCTCCCGCAAGAAACCAGGAAAACTTATTACAATAGATATGCTGCAGCCTGAACCGGAGTTCGACTATACTTTCCAGATTCTTCCGGAAGGCCGGTTCGCTCTTGACAACACATTGCCGGATGGCCTGGTTTATCAGATCCAGCTGTTCGCAATATCCTCCAAGGCCACATTGAAGCAGATCAAGGGTCTCAGCCCGGTGTTCGAGAGAACCGGGTCCACCGGGAAACATATTTATTCCGTAGGAGTATTCAGGAGCTACAAGGATGTATTGTCCAACCTGAACAAGGTCAAGCGCTTAGGTTTCCGCAGTGCAATCATCGTGGCGTTCATGGACGGAAAATCCGTAAACGTGACCAAGGCGAGGAACATCGAGAAAAGCATTCATGAACTGTTCCAGATAAGGGTGTTCCCCGCTGACGGAGCGTCCCTGAAGGAATCCGAAATCAGCCTCATCAAGTCGGCAACGGATGCGGACATGGCCAGAACCATGGAGGACGGCATGGTATCCTATATCATCGGTCCTTTCGACAGCCGGGACAAGGCGTCATCGGTCGCAGGAGCAATGAAAGAGTCCGGAATAACGAATCTCCGGATAGAATCGGCCGGGATGTCCGAAGCAAAAGAATAATCCTGCCTCCGCTTGGATTTGCTGGGGAATTGTCATATATTTGTTCCTGTTCAACCTTTGTTGCATTATGGGACTTGTAATAACATTGATTCTCGCCGGAATCCTTCTCCTTTTAGCTGAACTTCTTCTGATTCCCGGTGTCGGAGTGGCCGGTATTCTCGGCGTCCTGTCTCTCTGCGGGTCTTCCTATTATGCCTTCGCATTTCTTGGAGGATTACACGGTGCCGTGGTGACGGTGGTCAACATAGCCCTGCTTTCAATTCTCCTGTATTTCGCGCTCAGGGCCAAGACGTGGAAGAAACTGGAGTTGGATACTGTCATTGACAAGAAGGAAGAGGCATGCGCCGTATGCCCCGGGGACAAAGGGCGCACTGTCACGAGGCTCGCGCCAATGGGCAAGGCTCGTATCAACGACCGTTCTTTCGAGGTGACTGCAGTGGAGGGAATGATAGATCCAGGCGTGGAGATCGAAGTCGTCCATATCGAGGACAGCAAGATTTACGTGCGCACAGTAATGCCTGGCGAGGCATTCTGACATGGCGTTTTCCGAACAAATACTTAAACATTATAACCAATGACGATTCCTATTATCATCTGGGTTGCGATAATATTTGTCGCTCTCATCATTTTATTGTGGTTCTTCCCTGTGGCCCTGTGGTTCCAGGCCATCCTGTCAGGTGTCAGGGTATCACTTCTCCAGCTCGTCCTCATGCGCTGGAGGGGCGTCAATCCCAACACGATTGTTATAGCACTTATCACAGGCACGAAAGCCGGACTCAGCCTGAGGGCGAACGAACTCGAGGCTCATTATCTTGCGAAGGGCAACGTGGTCAAGGTGGTGAACGCCCTGATTTCCGCGGACAAGGCCAATATAAAACTCGATTTCAAGACTGCTGCCGGAATCGATCTCGCCGGACGTGACGTGTTCGAGGCCGTGCAGATGTCCGTCAATCCGAAGGTCATCAATACGCCTCCTGTGACGGCCGTGGCCAAGAACGGTATCCAGCTCATCTGCAAGGCGAGGGTGACCGTCAGGGCAAATATCAACCAGCTCGTCGGAGGAGCAGGAGAGGAGACGGTGCTTGCCCGCGTGGGTGAAGGAATAGTGTCGTCCATCGGTTCCGCCGAGAGTCATGCGGAAGTCCTCGAGAGACCGGAGTCAATCTCCAAGGTCGTACTGACGAAAGGTCTTGACGCCGGGACTGCGTTCGAAATTCTGTCAATAGACATTGCGGATATCGATATAGGAAAGAATATCGGAGCGGTTCTGCAGATAGACCAGGCAAATGCAGACAAGAATATCGCCCAGGCCCGTGCCGAGGAGCGCAGGGCAATGGCAGTCGCTCTCGAGCAGGAGATGAAGGCCAAGGCCCAGGAGGCGAGGGCCAAGGTAATCGAGGCCGAGACCCAGGTTCCTATGGCAATCGCCGAGGCTTTCCGCAAGGGGAATCTCGGAGTCATGGACTATTACAAGATCAAGAATGTCCAGGCCGACACGGAGATGAGGGAGAGCATTGCAAAGCAATAGTCATTCCGGGGCCTTGCATATTACGAAGCTGCCGAGATCCGGCGGCTTCAATGTTATTAAGGACACCTTGCAAGCGGTCCTTTGTTATCCTGCTTGCTCAGGCCTTCCAGCAAATCATCCCGCGAGTGGTAAAATCATAACTAGTTGATAATCAATAATGAAGATTTTTAAAAAATGGCAGATGAACTCAATTTGATGCCATCTGCCGGAGAAAAGTGCCCTCTGATGCACAGAACGCCGATTTTCCCGCGCGATGATTTGCTGGAAGGCTTGAGCTGAAGAGTGATGTCCCAGACCTGATGGAGCCTGTCTAATCCTGACCAGACTGTGCCACGGTCACAATCACCCTTGTTCTATGCGTCACAACCCATTCCGGCGTGACCGACCCCGTTCAATAGAAGACACTCGTTCACAAATAGCCCCTGCACAACGCTCCGGAAGGGGTTTAGCGTGACGCATGGCATCGCAGCCGGCAAATACGCCGGCCGGCCGCTCAAAGCAAGCTACGCAGCTCAGCCCAAGGGCTGCTCCGCTTGCTTTGTGTCTCAGACTCACAAAAAAGGCAAATCAACCGGGATTTTACGTTGAGCCGAGCCTTGCAAGCGAGCTTGCGGTGGGAAGGAGGACGAGATTAAGTCCGAGGGCGGACTTTTTCTCTACTCCTTGCCGGAGAGGCCCTTGCATATTACGAAGCTACCGAGATTCGGCGGCTTCAATGTTAACAAGGACACCTTGCAAGCGAGTTTGCGGTGTCCTTGTTAACATTGAAGCCCAGCGCTGCGCGCTGAGCTTCGTAATATGCGGAGAGGACGAGATTCGAACTCGTGATACGCGTATTTGCGTATGACGGTTTAGCAAACCGTTGGTTTCAGCCACTCACCCACCTCTCCGGAACCGTTTTCCGGCGACAGGCATGATACCGATCCGCCAAATAGGATTGCAAATATAAAACGAATTTTCAACAATCGCAAAATTTGGCCCGTAAAAATATTGAATCTACTGACGTTCTTTTAGCTGATTGTTCTTAGGAGCGATACTGCTACGGTCAATTTTTGGAGCAGATGGAAGGCTACTGTCCCAAAACTGAACATTCTGCCAAAGCACCGGATTCCACTCATTAGGCTTTTTCATCTGCAGGAACCATTCTTTGAATAACTGTTTCATATGTTCCGTATTCTGCGGGTATTCAGATGACAAATCCACATGTTCTCCCCTGTCTTCAGTTACATTATGCAAATAATATCTATCTTCCTCAACGACATACCTCAAGACATAATCCTTCTCTCTCACCATAAACGCAGCCTGGGCAATCCGCTGATCATGGACTTTGTTCATACCCCAGTTTTCTGCCTGTTGCGACATCCATACCAGATGATCATGCACTTGAGTATTGATATCATCAAACAGAATCGGGCAAAGGCTAACACCGTCTACAACCTGAGATGAGGGCAGTTCGATTCCCGAAATATCCATCAAAGTCGGGAAAATATCCATAGAAGACACTATTTCCCGGCATACCCTTCCACCTTCAATCTTGTTTCCATACCATATAAACATCGGGACATGATAGCCACCCTGCCAGGATTGTCCTTTAAATCCGGTAAACGGACCGTTTTTCGGCAATGGAGAAGCCGCGCCTCCTGGCGCACCGTTATCAGACAAGAAAACAAGAACCGTATTATCATATTCTCCTATCTCCTTCATTGCATTCATAATCGCCTGTACACCATCATCTACCGCCGCGGTATATGCCGCGTAATTATTAAGGACTTTGGAGCCGAAGTTGAACCTGCTTCTGTATTTCTCCGGGGCGGGCACTCCGAGAGGTCCATGCAAAGCATTATATGGCACATATACAAGTTTGGGGACGCCAGGATTGTCTTTAATGAAGTCAACGGCTTCCTCGGTAAACTTGTCTGTAAGATATTCACTTTCCTTCACATGTTCTTTGTTCTTGAACAACATGGGAGAGTCATAATAATCAGTCCCGGCATTATTGAATCCGAAGAATCTGTCGAACCCCCTGTCCAATGGATGATGGCCTTCAGAACAAGTATTGATTTCGTCAACACCCCGTCCGTTATGCCATTCCCGAAGATTCCATTTACATATCCGTTTTCTTTCAACACCTCAGGCATCAACTTGATATCTTCTGGAATACCTTTTTCCGCTTCCTGGTTAATATATAAGCCGTATCGTTGCTGATAAGAAGATGTAAGAAGTCCAGCCCTGGACGGAGAACTTACATTGGCCGTGACATATGCATTCGTGAATCTGATACCTTCATTGCAATATGAAGTCAGATTAGGCATTGCACACTTTGCGGCCTCGACAGCCTCCTGATATGTGTAATCCGGATTATATGTGCGGATAAAATCCTGATTCATATCTGATTCGGAAAAATCTGCAATATTCGGCGCAAACGTTCCCCATCCTGTATCATCAATGAATATAAGGACCATGTTTGGCATCCTGTCCGCTTGTCCCGGATTCCCGTACGCAGTCCCTGCCACAGCACCTGCCATGACAGAGGCAATAAGTTTGTTCTTATTCATGCCCTATCTTTTATGATTGTCCGGATGTTGTTCATAATCAGTCGGATTTATCCAGTTCGTAACGGTCCATGGCTTCTGCAGTTCTCCTCTTTCGACCCTTTCGTAGAAATTCCATTTGTTCTCACTGTCAAACCTATAGGAATCAAAAACATTCCCATCAGATACCATTCTAGGATCATTCTGGCCTATAAGTTCTTTTTTCAACATGCCTTTCAATTCTTCAAAAGTAGCTCTCATTTCTGGTCTGGAAACAAGATTATTGACGCAATACGGATCTGCAACAAGATCATACAGTTCATATTCAGGACGGATACCGAATGATAACTCATAAAGGCGAGTATCCAGCCCGGCCCTGTTCAGATTAAGGATGTCTGTCTTTACAGGAGAGCCATCCACATCCATATATCCTGTTTCCGGATTTCCTGCAGGATACAAATGCGGCTTCACGTTCCAGATAAGCAGCAGGTCATCATGAATTATCGCCCTGATAGGATAACCTTGATTGCCGGGACGGCCATAATCATCACGTTCTCTGCCCAATATCACAGTCCTTCTCCTTGTAAGTTCTTTTGCATTGGCGTTGTCGGACAGCAGACTGCGAAGGCTTCTCCCGGATATTTCCTTCATCCCCAGAGACTCCCCATCAACCCCGGCAAGGTCAAGGAAAGTTGGAGCCATATCTATAAAACTTACATATGACGATACGGTTCTCCCTGGATTCCTGATTCCTTTTTTCCACATCATGGCGCAAGGCATATGGTTAGAGTATTCATAGTCGTTGGCCTTGCATCTCGGGAACGGCATGCCATTATCTGAAGTAATGACAACAAGGGTATTGTCAAGAAGCCCTCTGGATTCCAATTCATCCAGCATTTTTCCTATTTGGGCATCGAAATACTCGATTTCATAGCCATAATCCAGCATATCGTTACGAGTACGTGCGTTATCCGGCCAAAAAGCTGGAACTTCATCTATATCGGAGATATCCTTTCCTCCGAGAGAAATACCTGTCCCATATTCATATTTTCTGTGAGGTTCCGTACTGCCAAACCAGAAGAAGAAAGGCTTTTCCCCGTTGTTGTCATCCAGAAAGTCCTTGAAATTTTCAACATAATCACACTTGTTGATAAATTTCGTCGGGGGAGTTGTCTTTCTGGCCTGATATGGCTTCCCCGTAAGTTGTCTTGGTTCACTGGCCTTTTCTCCAGGATTTCCCGGGCCCCAGCCTTTACCGGTATAACCCACATCATAGCCTCCTTCCGAGAGAGCCTCCTGGAATGTCATGAATTCCTCCGGGAAATTGCAAATATGGTTGGCCGCCTCGCCGAGTTGCCAAGAATAGCGTCCGGTTATCAGAATCGAACGGGATGGAGCAGACTTTGCGTTCTGCGTGTAGCACCTGTCAAAATAGATGCCGTCCTCAGCAACCCGGTCAAAATTAGGGGTATTCACCCACGTGCAGCCGGCTTTTGAGAAATGCTGGAAAGAAGCATCGTCTGCAATACAAAACAAAATATTCGGACGATCTTCATCCTTTGCCCTGTTCGCGGCCATGGCTTCATGTCCGCAATAATTCACTAACAGAGGGCAGAGTCCTGCTAGTGACAGTATTCGCTCAGTTCTCATAATCATGTTTACTTGTCCGTATTTTTTCCATCTGGCTCGGAAGATATCCGAACTCTTCCTTGAATATCTTGGTGAAACCACTTTGTGATTTAATTCCAATTTCGAAAATAACCTCCTTTATTGTCTTCTTGCCCGACATAAGCAGCTGTCTTGCATAATTGAATCTGATGGAACGTATAAAAGAAGACGGAGACTGCTGTATAATTCGCTGGAATTCGCGCGCAAGATGAACCCGGCTCATACCCATTTCACGGCTCAGAGCATTGACTCCGAACTCCTCATCGGCCATATTGTCATAAATAATCTTCCGAGCCTTGTTTATAAACATCTCATCTCTGCTTACCACTGGCTCCGTATCAGACGGCATCGTATTCTCGCGGAAGGCCTCCTTGCTGAGATAATACTGTGCCAGAATATTCTGGACTTTTATCAAGATAATATTAGGATTGAACGGCTTCTCAATATAATCTATCGCTCCTGTCTCCAAACCTGCAATCTTATCCTCTGGAGTGGTTTTCGCGGAAAGAAAGACTACCGGGATATGCTCATATTTTTTTGTACCCTTGATTTTGCGTACCAGCTCCATCCCGTCCATCCCAGGCATCATTATGTCACTGAGAATCAAATCAATCTTCTCGCTCTTGAGAATCTTCATCGCCTCGTTGCCGTCATAGGCACAGAAGGTCGTAAAACGGGACAGAAGTATCTCGTTGATATATTCGTTCAGTTCCACATTATCCTCTACAATCAGTACTGCCGGAATCCTTTTGATTTCCGCAAGCAGTTTTTCCTTGACATCTGTCATGCCTGGCAATTGAACAGATTCTTTCTTTTGTTCCGGAATAGTGACGATAAATGTGGATCCGACACCCTCCTTGCTGTGCAGATCAATATGACCGCCCATCAGCTCAACCAATGACTTCGTAAACGCCAGACCTATACCGGAGCCTCCGGACTTGTCTGATTTATAGAACCGTTCGAAGACATGAGGCAGATCTTCAGCGGAGATACCACATCCGACATCGGCTACGACTATTACCAGAGAATCCTTCTTGTCCAAGACTTTAATACTGATATTACCTCCGTGTTCAGAAAATTTGATTGCGTTTGAGACCAAATTATATACAATCCTGATGATTTTGGGCAAATCGACATATTTGACTATTTCTTCTGAAGAGCTCTCCAAAGTTATGGATATGTCATGTTTGGATGCATAATCGGAATAATTTTCCACAACATCCTTGATATGCGGTATGATATCCTGCTCCTGCAACTCCAACTTTAGATTCCCCGACAAAACCCGTTTGAATTCAAGAATCTGATCCGTAAGATCTTTGATAATCTTGACATTTTTGCCCATAAGCTGGGTCTTTTTCATGATATATGGTGAGGCTTCTCCGCAAGTCTCTATGTCATATATTCTTCCAAGTATCAAAGAAAGAGGGGTCTTGATTTCATGAGCCAGGTTCGTATAGAAATTCAGCTTCTCGGCATTGCTCTTTTTCTCAGCCTCGCGCAACTGCTCTTTCATCTTCAGTTTGTTTTCCGCTATTTTACGCTTTGCTGAATTAAGTATTATCACATATATAATGGCACCGGCAGCTGTGATATATAGCAGAATCGCAAGCGTAGAAAGCAATACAGGCCTTTTGACATTTATCGTTATCTTTTCAGCCTCGCTGAAAGTGTCCTGACCCGCTGAACATCTTAGATTGATGATGTACCTTCCTGATTTCAGGTTGCTCAGGAAAATATTGTCTGAGGAAGTCTGAATCCAATCCCCCTCATTAATGGAGTATTCGTACCTTATTTTCGACGGATTAGGAGAATAATATGCCCCTACTGTAATTTTCAGAACATTCTCTTTTGCCTTCAGGACAATCCGGTCTTTCTTCCTGTATTCAATCTGCCTGTCTTTACAATATATGTCCCTGACCACAAGCCTCGGCAATATATCTACAGACTCAAATTCGAGTGGATTGAAATAGCTTATTCCGTTTATCCCTCCGAAAAACAGTGTTCCGTCATCCAATCTGCACGAGGCGCTAGTGAAATTATTAGATTGGAATCCATCCTCCACATTGAATGTCATCACTTTACCGCTTCTCTTATCATATTTGATGATACCTTGACTTGTGCCAGCCCATATATAACCCGAGCCATCCTCCTCTATTGTTTCAATCTTGTCATTCACTAGTCCGTCTTTGACAGACAAGGTGCTCAGGGCATAATGCCCGTCATCAGACCGGAATAAACGATTCAGGCCAGCATCTGTTCCTATCCATACTTCATCATCACTGCCAAAAAAGACATCCCACACATAATTGTTCGGAAGATCGAGCCCGGTATATTGATGAAAGTCAAGCACTTTACCATCAGATAACGAAACTATGCTGATCCCGTTTCCACGATGGCATACCCACAAAAGAGAATCAACCGGATTGACAGCCATGGACATAATCATTGCTTTTGTTTCAAGGCTGCTGTTTATCACATCCAGTGGGGTTATAATGATACCGTTGTTGCCGGCTTCCACTTTAAGCAGGGCATTTCCGGCACTGATTACCGAACCACCTTTCAGTCTTGCTCCGCGATACAGATTCAAGGCAGGAAGTTTTCCTGAACCTGAAGACTGGACAGCAGGGCTCTCTGCATATCCATTGCCTTTCCGGACAATGAATTTCAGGCCATAATTCGATCCTACAATAATGGTATCTCTGGAAAATTCCTCAATCATGGATACAGTATGCCCCTCAAGAAACCTGTCCTCCATATTCAGCCGTCTGGTCCCATCTTGGTCCAACGTGAAAGAGAAACGGTACAAGCCACGTATTGAGCCTGTCCAGAGATTGTCTCCGGAACCGAATACCGCGCTTATCTGATTGCCCAGAGCAAAATCGCGGGGAACAAATTTATAGTTCCCCACAGGGAGGACATATGGGTTCACCGACTGAAGTCCGGTACGGCCTCCGCACCATACAACACCCATATCATCACAATAGATAGCTCTTATCGGCATGTCTGAAAGATAAGGCATCAACTGCATATTATGTATCTTGAAGAGGCCTGTCAATGTCCCTATCCAAATATCATCGCTATTGTCGTGACAAGCCATCGCCTGGATAACCGACGGTAATTCATATTCAGTTATGACATACAGTCCTACAATGCCGTTGTCTCCGTTGATCTGCTTGCAGATTTTCATCGTATTGTCACGCCACAACACAACTGCTCCATTGTTGGAACATTTAAGATGATACCTTCTCAAATCACTTATTTTCCGGCAGTCATAATGCCTGTCAAGACGATATATACCTCCAGATGTAGAAATAAGCATATTATCATTGAGCCAGGCTATGGACAAAGTCTTCTCGTGTTCATCCTCCTTGTCATGAACAAACTGCTTCAAGAAAGATATCCTGTCACTATCCGGACTGTGCCCCATCTTGAAAAACTCTATTCCTCCTGCAGGATTCGAAATGAGAAGATAGCCGTCACATACGGTCATCGTCCTGATCTCGTTTCCAAGATCCTCTTCATTACCGTGCAGATGATAATTCTTGAATCTTCCATGTCCTGTCAATTTTGCCAGAGAATTATTGGCCATCAATACCCAAAGGCCTTCCTCCTCATCGGAAGCAAGCGCAAGAATCCTGTTGTTCAATAAGGAAGTACTGTCGGCGGAAGAATGGCGGAACGCATAAAACTTCCTGCCATCGAACATGTTAAGTCCGTCGAAAGTACCGACCCATAGCATTCCGTCCGAGTCCTGTACTATGGAAGTCACTGAATGTTGCGACAAACCGTCATTGACAGTATAGTGCAATATCTTCTCTCTGGCATCACCAATCCCTGCCGACAGCAAAAAGGCAATGGCTGACGGCAATACGGACATAATTGCTATCCGAAAATGATTATGACACCGGATCCGGTTCATATTTTTCCAAAAAAGCTTCGAGCATTATTTTCATTCGTCTGCTGACCGTCCTGTATTCCGGAAGCCCATACAGATTGGTTGTTTCATACTGATCCTCATCCAGATTATATAATTCATACTTTCCGGTTCTCGACCATATAAACTTGTAATCCTTGTATATCAGTGAGGCGGGCTGGTCTTCATAGCTTCTATAGAAGTAGAGCGGGCTCTCCTTATATGTTCCTCCTTCCAGCACTCCGCACAACGATTTCCCATCCAGTTCTGCTGACGCGGGACGGACGCCTGCCAGTTCCAGCATCGTGGGCAATACATCAAGTGTGCTGATTCGGGCCTGGACTTTTCTGCCTCCGGCATATTTCGGGTATTTTACAATGAATGGAACCCGGGCTCCGCCTTCGTACAGAGCTCCCCCTATCTTGCCACCCCTTAATGGTGCGTTCGAAAAGAAACCTCCCTGATCGGAAGCGAACAGGATGAAAGTATTGTCTTCGATTCCCGCCTGTCTGACAGCATCAAGTATCCGGCCGACAGAATGATCCACGCTTTCGACCATGGCATGGTAAATCGCGTACCTGTTGTCCATGCCGGTATCGGTATATTTCCTGGTCATCCATGAGGGGGCCATGTGCGGGCTATGAACTCCGTAATGCGCAAGATACAAACATAAGGGTTCCCGGGAATAGTCCTGCTCAAGAATAGCCTCCACTGCACAGTCTGTGAGGTAATCCGTAAGATATTCGCCATCCTCCCGGGTCTGCCGTTTTGAACCCTTTTCGAAATAGGACGGCCAATAAGACACCGGTGAACCGCAATCGCTTTCCCCGTACATTTTCTGAAATCCATGGTGATCAGGATAATAATCTCGGGTTCCAAGATGCCATTTCCCCACAGCAACAGTTGTGTACCCTGCATTTCCAAGATAAGATGCAAACGTCATAGCCGTATTAGGAAGATAAACCCGGTTTGGAATTCTGCCCGGATCCGTCGGAAGCAATTCGAACTCCCCTGTTCCCCATGGATCAGGATTATTGGCATTAATATGTCTTGTGATGCCGAATCTGACCGGATACTGCCCCGTCAAGAGAGCCGCACGTGAAGGGCTGGATGTTGGAGAAGGGACATAGGCATTAAGAAAATCAATGCTTTCTGCCGCAAGCCTGTCGATATTGGGGGTTACAAATGAACTGTTCCGGTATCCAAGATCATTGTAACCGAGATCGTCAATGAAAATGACAATGAAGTTAGGCTTCGTATGCTCTCTGGCATCAATACCCGACGAGGCCAACCCCATACATAACGGGAGGGCAGCCATCATTCCTTTTCTTATTCCAGAAATCGGTTTCATTTCTTTTTTTATGCAAAAATAACAAAAGAGCGATTCCCGACACAATCTGAATGTATCTTGGTTTATCTTTTTTGTAACATGATGAAGGATGTCTCAAAAAAGATAAAGCATGATACATATCAATTACCGTATGCCTTATATTCTTGATAATTTTGCAGTCATATTATTTAAGAAACCAAATGATGAGAAGTCTTGTTTTCAGCCTTGCGCTGCTGTACGGAACGTTAGTTATCACAACTGCCAAAAACGTCAATGTCTTCGAATATGCACCGGACGACTGCAATGACTACACCCCTGTCGTTTCAGCAATCCTGAAAGATAACCCAGAAGGTAATATCACCCTTATATTCCCTAAGGGAGAATATCATTTCCACAATACTTTCGCATATGCCAAGTATCATGCCGTGACAAACCATGACAACGGATACAAATACTTCGCATTCCCGATAATCGGCATGGAGAATGTCGTAGTCGAAGGCAACGGCTCGGATTTCATATTCCACGGCGTGATTACTCCCTTTCTGGTAGAAAAGTCCAGAAATGTCACATTGAAGGGTTTCTCGATAGATTGGGATGAAATATTCTATCTTCAGGCAACAGTTGTAGGATCCTCCAAAAAGGACAGGACTGCCGATCTGGAATTCTCGGATTTCTCGAAATTCAGATATGAGCAGGACAAGATTGTATTGACAAACAACAAACAGGACCTGTATTTTCTCGGAGAGTCCATGGTATTTGATCCAAAGACAATGGCAGTTGCCTATAACGCGACTAAATATCAGCTGGGCGGAGCCAGTGGCAAGTCGGCCAGTGCAACAAGACTGGACGAGAAGACCTACAGAGTGAAACTCACAAAAGAGTCGGCGCCTGAAGGAATGGTCTATGTTTTCAAAGGCCCTAACGGGGGCAACAGGCTTGCACCGGCCATACATCTGACAGGATCTTCGGATACCAGATTGAAAGATATTGACATATATCATGCAGGAGGCATGGGCGTCATTGGAGAAAGGACAGAGGACATTCTTCTCGACAACGTAAACGTACGGCTCCGGGAAGGGTCAGGAAGGATGGTCACCACTACTGCAGACGCGACGCATTTCTGTAACTGCAAAGGACTGCTCACCATAGAAAACTGCCTTTTCGAGAACATGCTGGACGATGCAACCAACATACACGGAACTTATATGAGAATCGTGGATGTCCTTGATGGCAATACGATAATAGCCAAACTTAATCATCCGCAGCAATATGGATACGACTTTGCCGGGAAAGGCGATGAAATCAGGATCGTGGACGCTATGAGCATGCTACCGAAAGGCAGTGCACATGTAGTCTCTGCCGAGATGATCAACGAAATCTTCATACGGATTGTCCTCGATGCTCCTGTCGACTTGAAACCGGGAGACGCTGCAGAAAACGTCACCTGGTATCCTGAGGTTGTATTCCGGAACAACATAGTCCGTAACAACAGAGCAAGAAGTATACTCCTGAGCGCCGGGAAAAAGATATTGGTGGAGAAAAATACGTTTTCTTCCATGATGACATCAATTCTGTTCGAAGGAGATCTGGAACATTGGTTCGAATCCGGGGCTGTATCCGATGTGGTCATACGAAACAATACCTTCAACGACTGTTGTTACGGAGGCCGGGAAGCTTCCATAATCTGGATCAACCCACATCTGACATCAATGCCGGAAAAAGAATATTATGAAGGAAGTATCAGAATTGAAAACAACCAGTTCAGAAGTTTCGACAGGCCTGTCCTAAATGCCAAATCCGTTAGGAGTCTCATTTTCAAAGGAAATACAATCGACCCGTCCGGAACTTATCCGCGACTCTTCCCGGACAAACCAGAAATCAATGTCATCCACACCGGAAATTTCGTCATGACCGAAAATTCCTACTGTGGAGACAGACAAGCAGAGGCGGTTATCGGATCTTCTGTGGAAGCGACAACCGCCATAAACAACGGGAATATAAAGGTTGTAAGATAGACTACCTCTCGTTTCTCTGCTTTGCTGCCTTTTTCTTGACCTCCAAGGTTGCCGGAGTAAGATTCGGGTCATAATTTTCCTTGTTCAGGAAAGGCTTTTCAGGGAGGTTCTTCAAAGAGACATTCCACATCTCCGACATGAAACGGTCTCCAGTCCCGGCGAGATGAGCAGAAAGCACTTTATGGTATTTCTTGATCACCGCATCATATCCCATCCCTTTGACTATAGGGTTCATCTGATACGGATCATTCTTTCTGTCAAACAACGCATAACCCTCTGTAAGGAACTCATCACGCAGACGGCTCGGGCCAGCCAATACATACACATAGTCTTCCGAGAATACTGCACGCCATGGTCTTCCTTTTTCGCCAATGCCGCCGAAATTGAATTCTGTGAAAACGTATTCAGGAGCCCTGAACTTTCTGCCAAGCAAAAGTCCCGAATAATCAGTTCCATCCACTTCCGGACAGGCCACACCGGCAAGAGAAGCCAATGTCGGGATTATATCTATACTGCTAAATACACATGACTGACGGGACGGAGATATCCGGCCTTTCCACATGAACAACATCGGCACCCCTTCAGATTCTTCGAACGGAACACCTTTGGTCATGAGTCCCTGAGACCCCATCATTTCTCCGTGATCCGAGGTAAACACAATAAGAGTATTGTCAATTTCGCCGGTCTCCTCCAGCCAGTTCAATATCCTTCCAATCTCATAATCCAAGGCTGTTACCGCACCGAAATATCCGGGAACGGCATGAGCATAACTCATGGTCCCGGGATTTTTACCGGTAGGTTTTATATTAGGCCGGATTTTCTCCTTTTCATAATCCTTCTGATACAAAGCCTCGTATTCTTCAGGCGCGGCATAGCCGTAACCCAACTTGTAAGGCTTGCCCGGCTGATATCTGTCTTCATATCCCGGACCTCCGCCAGTATGCGGAGGAGCATAGGATACAACGAGACAGAACGGGCTGTCAGATTCTTTTCCCATGAACTCCAATGCCAGATCCGTTTCGAATGAAGGGCCCCAGCCTTTTCTTCTCACTTTATGTTCCGGATCAATATCTGGAGCATAATACCATGAACTGAAATGATTGTGGGCGAGAGACTGATACCAAAAATCGAATCCGAGACGCCGTGACGGATCCTTGACCATGTCATCCATTCCGTTCATGTGCCATTTCCCGATATACCCGGTCCTGTAGCCGGCATCCTTGAAGATTTTTCCCATTGCAGAAGGCTCAAGAGGATCGACACATGTGCTATTTGCCCATAAACCGTTGTTTATAGTATATTTTCCGGTAAAGATACACGCCCTGTTAGGGCCGGAAACAGGATTGGAAGATACGGCATTATCAAAAGAAACGGAGCGAGCCGCCATAGCATCAAGATTCGGAGTCAGCACAGGGTCCTCCCCCATGTAGCCCAAAGCCTGCTTGCGCCATTGGTCAGCAAGAATGAACACTACATTCGGACGCCTTGCCTCTATCTGTTTTTCCTGTTCCTTTGCAGAAGGCTCTGCTCCACCTGCAGGGCAGGTAGAGAGAGCCAGTCCGCCTAAATATAAGAAAGATAAATATTTATTATCCATGGAGACCTCCTGAATCCACTAATAGTATCCATAATTCTGCACAAGATTTCCATGGTGCAGCTGAATCTCCCTCAAAGGTATCGGGCGAAAAACATTGAAGTCTTTCACATCCCTTTCCAGCGTATGCGCCTTCGAATCATTCGCAGATTTTGTATTGACAAATGCTGTCACTTCCGTCACTACAGGGACAAGGAGACCAAGCCTGACCAGATCATACCATCTGTGTCCTTCGCCAAGAAGTTCCATCATGCGCTCATTCATCAAGGTTCTGCGCCAATGCTCTATGTCTGTAGTAGTTACATATCCTTTCATCTCTTTGTTTCCCTCCTGAATCGAATTGAAATCCGGATGGAATGGGATTGGCAGGGCAGTCCTTACATCGTCAATATCATATTTCCGGCATCCGGCATTTTCCCTTACTACATTAAGCCAAGTCAACGCTTCCGGACTTATGGAGCCGCCTTCCATATAGCTCAACTCTCCAAGAGCCTCCGCATAAACAAGGCAAATATCCGAGAGCCTGAGAATAGGATTGTTGACTCCTGCACCGATTGAAATCGGAGGAATATCATTTACATCCACGCTGAACTTATGAATCTTTATCCAGTCACAGTTGTTAGTGTTGAACTTACCGTCAAGCTCTTTCCTCTTTCCTGTAGTCCTGTTATACTGATATGTTGACAACGTCCACAGGAAACGCCTGTCGGCCGAAGACCATGTCTTATTGGTATAAGAACATGTATAATTCGGAATAACCACACAGTTCAGAGGATGTACTATATCCTGTCCTCCTCCATGTGCAGGCTTTCCGTCAGGCCCGAACATGAAAGCAAAATAGCCAGACTGTGCAGGAGTCAGACCGTATGTCATGACCACCTCGAACAATATGTCAGGAGTACTTTCTACCGGATAGAACTGGCCTACCAGGCTACCGTTCGCAAAACAGTCTTCTCCTCCATGGCGTTCAATTACATAACCGGCATAATACGCCGCTTTCTGATAATAGTATTTCATCGTTCCGGCGGCATCAAGAGCCTGCCCAGAATCATCCGTATCAGTCCATGAATAGGAATTCAGGCCTTCCATCATGATGTCTTCCGAAAGGGTAGGCTGAAGGAGCTGCATGGAGGAAGCGGCATGAAGATATGCTTTAGCCAGAAGCCCGGCAGCTGCTACTTTGTCCGCTCTTCCTATCTGCCCGGAATATTCTGTATCATCCAGATTTTCGAATGAGTACTTAAGAAGGCTGAAAATATGTTTAAATACTTTCTCTATCGGATCCCTTTCCTTGGAGACGAAATCGAAAGATGCCCTTGAAGGGTCTTCCAGAACAGGGACACCTCCGAAATTCCTCACAAGATTGAAATACCATAGAGCCTGAAGGAACTTTGCCTCCCCCGCAATCCCTTTCATTCTGGGAGTCGGCTCCTCAAACCCGTCAATACTGGCAATAATCTCATTCGTCGTATTGATTGCGGAATATGTCTGCACCCATACCTCCGACAAAATGTCATTGGCCGAGTTCAATGTGGAATATGCATCCAAAGGATGCGAATTCAGATTGGCCTGCGCCGTACACCGCGCCTCATCCGAGCCTGCTTCTCCCAGCACATTCATTCCTTCGGCATAATTGCCTGCTCTCTGACCTGAACGCAAGAAAGAATATGATGCGTTGAGTGCGCCTTCCAGATCGCTCTCATTTTTGTAATAATTGCCATGTGTTATATCGGAATACGATTTGGTTGACAAGAAGTCTTCACATCCCGTTATGGCCAAAAGGGATATCGAGAACAATAAATATCTTAGTTTCATAATGTCATATTTTAAAATCTTCATAATAAAGCGACATCCTCATATTTTTCAGAATGAGAATGAAAGGCCAGTAAGAATAGTCAGGGTCGTCGGATATGAATACCTGTCGAGAGCACTTGTCAACACATTAGGATGTACATATTCCGGATCGTACCAGGAGTATTTCGTGAACGTGCACAGATTGTGGGCTGTCACATAGACGCGCGCCGACTTGATATGTGAGAAGGTATTGGCAGGCAATGTATATGACAACGTGATATCTTTGATCTTGAAATAAGAGGCATCTTCAACATTGAGATCAAATGGCATTCGTCCGGACAAATCCCCTTTTGCCCTCAATGTCCCATCCTGGCGGTCTATCGACCAGCAGTTTTCATAATACTCCTTGCTGATATTCGCGGTGGTTCTACCTTCTATAAGATGTTTGTTTGCATTGAACAATTTGTTTCCATAAGAGAAGTTGCACCCGATATAAAGACTCAAGCCCTTGTATGAGAACGTATTAGCAAATCCTCCGTAGAACTTCGGCTCAGTGGATCCGAGATAAACTCTGTCCTCGTCAGGATTTACCGGATTGTCATTATCCGCAATTTTCACCGGCTTGATACCTCCCGGGAGCGGTTTAGTGAATCCATTGACAACCACTCCGTCGCGCAATGTGAAGACATTCGCGTTGTATATCTCTTTCTGAAGCTCCGGGTCGGTGATGAAATTGCCGTCAGCATCATAGAACTCCTTGAAATCTGAGAGTTGGTATAACCCGTTGGACCTGTAGCCGAAAATGGCTCCTAGCGGATATCCTTCCCTCACATAGAAGACGTCAGCAAATGCTCCCATGAACAGATTGGACGGGGTAATTGGTATCCTGTCTCCGGTTCCAACATCGGTCACCCTGTTCCGGTTCAGTGAAATATTGAGATCTGTAGTCCATTTGAATCCTGCCCTGCTATCAATATTGACAGATGAAAGCGACAATTCAATTCCTTTGTTTGTCACCTGTCCGACATTTCTAACCGCGGTTTCAAATCCGCTGATTCCAGGCAACTGCTCCGTGATAAGAAGATCTCTTGTATCTTTATAATACACATCTCCTGTAAACGAAAGTCTTCCTTTAAGCACGGACAAATCCAATCCGACATTATACTGCGCGGTGGTCTCCCATTTCAGGATATCATTGCCCAATGTAGCAGGATACATTCCTTGGACCACACCCGACGAGCCACTTTCAGAATTGAAAGAATAGTATTTGTTATTCATGAAGGCCAATGAACTCAGAGCATTGATACGCTGGTTGCCCGTCTGTCCGTAACTCAACCTTAGTTTCAGCAAGTCCATCCATTTAACATCTTTCATGAATTCCTCCCCGCTCACTTTCCATGCAAAGGCAACTGACGGGAAATACGAGAATTTGTTTCCTTTAGGGAATATGGATGATCCATCGGCACGGAGACTGGCCGTCACAAGATACCTGTCTTTATAACCGTAATTGATTCTGGCAAGATACGACATGAGAGAAACGGACATCAATGAATTCGTCGGTACGTCGATAAGTTGTCCGAACGAGATACTCTCTTCCTTAAGCGCCTCCGATGTCAGATCGGAAGTTCCGGTCTTCAATTTGTCGGTAGTGGTATTTTCGACAGTAAGACCGAGAAGCGCAGAAATATTATGCCGACTCTTGATAGTCTTGTCATAAGAAAGAATATTCTCATTAATCCAATTCAGTACAGATACTTCAGCATGTTCTATCTTGCCATTGAATTTCTGCCCCGGGCCAATATTTGAAGGATAATAGTTCTTTGACTTGGTATTGTTGAAATAACCTCCTATAGAAGAGCGGAGTTTCAGGCCTTTGATGAATTCCAGTTCAATATACCCCAAGCCCTGTATTCTGTTGGAAATATTGTTCTGAACCGTCTTGCTGGCATTGGCGACAGGATTCCTTGCCGGGTCATTTCCATCAGTGGTAGAATCTCCGGAATCTTCGTCCATATCCAAAGTAGGGTTGTATGTCAGCATCTGTGCAAAGATATTGCTCTGCAACTGGTTGGTAGCCGAGATGATACCATTGCTTTCAGTACGGCTACCCTTCATGTCCACACCGGCTTTCAGCCATTTTTTCAAGGTCACATTTATCTTCGATGAAAATGACAATCTGTCGAATGACGAACCTACAGCGATTCCATCTTTGTCCAGATAGCCTCCGGAAAGAGCATAATTGATATTCTTTCCGCCTCCCCTTATTGACAGATTGTAATTGTGCGACAGCGCTGTCCTGAGGATTTTGTCCTGCCAATTATTGTCCTTGCCCGAATGCTTGATTGTTCCGTCAAGATTCCAGTATCTGGCACAACCAGATGTGAGCTGTCCGTCCGTATCCAATGCGAACGGATTCATTTCTGCCATATAGTTTTCATACTCATAGCCTGACAACATCTCGATTTTTTCAGGTCTCGTATCTACGGATAGGTCATATGAGAAAGAAAGAGTCGGTGCCTGATTGTTACTTCCCGACTTCGTTGTCACAATAATGACTCCGTTTGCACCGCGGGAACCATATATGGCTGTCGCAGAAGCATCTTTAAGAACTTCTATCGAGACTATGTCAGACGGATTAATCATGGAAAGCGGGTCCAGTTCCGTGTCACCGAACCATCCTGCGGCAGACATTTCGTTCTTGTCCCCTCCCATCATGATACCGTCAACCACATACAACGGAGCCGTGCCTCCGCTTACAGAGCTCGCGCCCCTGATGATAATGTTCGTCTTTGCACCAGGAGCACCTCCTGTTGAGACGGCATGTACACCTGGAATTCTTCCCACCAGAAGGCCCGTCAGTGCAGTAGACTGGTCTCCTTCTATATCGCTCAGGCGCACTGAAGCCACGGAACCTGTCAGGTCACTCTTTTTGGACGTACCATATCCTATGACCACGACTCCGTCTAGTTCATTCACGTCGGGAGTCATCATCACCTCCATAACCTTCGACACTTTCATCGTCACTTCTTTGTATCCTATATAATTGAATAACAAAAGAGAAGATTCGTCTTTCACCGTCAAGGAGAATTTTCCGTTGATATCAGTGAACGTGTGGTTGCTGTTATCAGTGCCGACCTCAATGACAGCGACTCCAGGCAGCGTCTGTGAATCGGTATCCATTACTGTACCCGTCACTCGAATACCGTCAGCAAAAGCAGTGATACTTATTAAGAAAAATAAGCTCACAATTGAAAATAGTTTTCGTGACATAATCATATTATTAGTTTAGTTGTTTTTGATAATCTGGCTCAATAAGCATTCGGACGAGGCTCATTTCAGTTCCTCTTCTTCCACGTCCGGTCTATAATAATCACCTACAAGGTCCTGAAACCTGGCTTTCATTTCTTCCAGTCTGTCCGGGTCCTGCACTGCAATATTCTCCGTCTGTCCCCGATCCTTGGAAAGATCAAAAAGCCCCCACTCCTTCAGGTTGCCCAATTCATTCTTTGTAATATTGGACTCAGGGCCATCATACGGAGGAATCAGTGCAAAATGTCCATATCTGAGAGCAAGTCTTCCCTGCGCCTCAAGAACGAGTTCATCCCGGCCTTTTTCCGTTTTTCCAAGCAGGACATCCATATAATCATCACTGTCCAGTCCGTCAGGGACTTTTCCTCCTGTTAGCCTGCCGAGACTTGCAAAGAAATCAAGATGTGAGACAAGCGCTCCGGAGACCATCGGGCTCACATGACCTTTCCAATAAACGATAAGAGGGATATGTGTACCTCCGTCATACAAACTGTATTTTCCACCACGTGTGCCATTCCGCGGATCATGATTCCCCAGTTTCTCTTCTGCCTCGTCATAATATCCGTCATTCACTACAGGCCCGTTGTCACTTGTGAATATTACAAGTGTATTGTCGAGATACCCTTTACTGTCCAGATATGAAATAACCTCACCTACACACCAGTCAGCCTCGGCAATTGCATCGCCTCGCGGTCCAAGAGTCGTAGAACCTACAAAACGTGCATTTGGAGTCCGGGGAACATGTGGCTGGTGCAATCCGTAATATAGGAAGAATGGCACGTCAGAGGTCTGCCTGTCAATAAATTCCTTTACCTCGGAAACAAAAAAGTCTGCCATGTCTTCATCCACCCACCTGGCCTTTTTTCCGCCTTTCATGAAACCTATTCGAGGTATTCCGTTGACAATGGAATTGTTATGACCATGATGCCACTTCATTTTAAGCATCTCCGGATTAGTCAGAGCTGTCGGCTCTCCATCAAAATTATGCTCGTAGTCCACATAAATCGGATCATCCGGATCCAAGCCAACCACTTTTCCGTCGCGCACATACACTGTAGGAACCCTGTCGTTAGTGGCAGCCACAAGGCACGTATAGTCAAAACCTACAGTGTTCGCACTCGGGCTTATCTCCTTGTTCCAATCCACATTGCCGTTTCCCATACCGAGATGCCACTTTCCTATGGCTCCGGTATTATATCCTATGTCCTGAAGCATTTCAGGCAATGTAGGACAGTCCGTAGGAATAAGCAGGGGCGCATCTCCGGGCAGTATTTTCGCATTCGCGTTGGTCCATGGATACAATCCTGTAAACATGGCATAACGGCTCGGTGTCGAAGTAGCAGATGTTGCATATCCATTGTCGAAACGGATCCCGTTGTGCCCGAGACTGTCAATGTTCGGGGTATGAATCGTGGTACTACCGTATGTACTGATATCACCAAGGCCAAGATCGTCTGCTACAATAAGTAGGATATTGGGACGATTGATTTCCTGCTTGTCAGCACACCCGCAGGCGACGGCTGCCATGGACGGCAATGTCAACAGTAATTTTGCATTCATAGTGTTATTAATGTATCTTGATTTCATTTCCATTTAATACCGGAACAATTCTCCATCTTAACGGGCTCTGCCAATGCGCTGTCAACGACATTGTTCCGTATATGGCAGTTCCTTGCTCCGGACATATATATAGCGGGGCCTGAGGAATGAATGATATTATTCTGTATCGTAATATTCTCCACTCCCTGCCATTTGGCAGTACCATCCTTTTTTCCGCTGACAGTGGTTCTCAAGACTATCGGGGCGAATCTGCCATTATAGCCGAGAAAAGTGGCATCATATCCACAGTTCTTCAATTCGTTGCCTTCAATTTTTACATCCCGGGGAACAAATCCTTCAGGCCATGATGCTCCATTGTTCAATACTATTCCTCCGGTACTTGTATTTTCAATCCTGTTACCTTCTATGACTCCGCATGTCGCCTGCACAAGCATCGCATATCTTCTGGAATTCCGGAACTCATTGTCTTTTATAACAAATCCTTTGTTGGACAAGCAGTCATTGAAAAACATGTCAGAATCCTTTCCCTGTCCACACACGATGTCATATGGGACTTCTCTGTCCAGTTCAATATCAACCAGACTGTCTCCGGCGCCTGAAACGGACATCACCTTATACCACCCTAGCATCTCACCCTCCCGCGGGTTATACAGGCGAAGACTGTCACCTTCATGCACCTGGCCACTGATACGGAAAAGATTTCCGGAAATCCTCGAGGATATTGCAACCAAAGCAGTCTTGACATTGATTGCGTCATCCATCTGACCGGAAAACACGCTACCCTCTATCCATGGCCCAGCTTCATTCGGTAGAACATGAACACAATCCGCATTCTGGCTTATAAGACGCCCTTTCTTCTTCAGGACGGAGCAGCCTATGACATTCATCATAGACGAGCGGGAATTGAATCCCCCGGCTGGACCTGCATAATTCGTATTACCTATAAATGATATCTGGCGGCAGGATGAAACTGAATAGGTTGGACGCCCGTTATATCTTGCTATGACAGCCATCCTGTCATTTTCCTGCAGAAAGCCGATGACATTTTTTCCCGTTTTTATACGGAAAACTTCGTCTGATATCTTTTCGTAAGAAAACACCTGTATAAGATTAGGATAGCCTGGTTTCAGCATCAGGCCATCATTAGTGAAGACCGACCCCCACCTTGTTTTTGACTCCCTGAAATGTTTCTCATCCAGCCCGGGGAAACCCGTATCCGTCCGGAAATCCACGGTCAATCCGTCCTCTGATTTACCAATGATTGTTCCCTGGGTGAAAGGGAGCACACTATAATCGACATTGAAATTCCTGACAATCACATTGTCGCATCCAGAAAAAGATATAAAGCCGACCTGAGGGTCATCAATAATTATTTCGGAGCCGTTTCCTTCCAACACGAAATTCCCGCATCCGGATATATTGAAACAATGACCTCCTTGCGACTCCGGAAGAAGATTATACCTACCTTTCGGGAAAACAAGCCTTATATTATCTTCACTCCTCTCAAGAGAACACTTCTTCAATTCGGCCAGCGCCGCATTGATACCTGCCCAATCATTCTTCCCGTCGTCCGGGATAGCCCCAAAATCCGTTACGGACAATGTTTTTCCTATTTCCATGTCCCTGAGAGGGGAAGGGCGGTTCTTTCCGACAAATGATGCATCGACCGGAGGAATGGCAACAACCCTATCATGGCCGAATGAATCTGTATATTTCACAGAGCGTTCCATCCTCGACGGATTCACGAAAACATAACCGGCCTCAAACTCTCTCATTATAATATCCGGCGCGGCAAATAATTCAATCCCGGACAATTCCATCTCCCCTTTTCCCGTAACCGTAATATGGATATCCTGCCTGCCTTCCGGCATTTCCCTGAAATAATAACTCATTTCATCCCCGGAACTTCCGAACAATCCGTACAAGTCACAATAATATTCATTGTATTGTGCATTGTCCTCATACACTGGAAGACTGTCCGGCCTCACCCACATTATGCGAGGTATGTCATACTTTTCGGCATACTCGGTCCTTCCTTCTACAGCACGTGCATTGACAAAAATTGTAATATCCCCGCAAGGTATATCCACATCCTTTATAATCGCCTTAAGTTCGCGGTCCCGGTCGTTTCCGAAAGCCCTGATATATACTTTTCCGTCACGTAAAGAGACATCCCCGTTCTCAACACGGATACGAGAGGCCAGATTTTCCCCTGAAAGAGACAGTGCCGGCATACCGGACCTGGCATATCTCAACATCTGGCCAACCGGTTTCCCCAATGAGTTGGGAGCCGAGAAATCCTCGGGAAGAAAGTGTTCATCCGCAGCAGTGACAGACGCTCCGAGACAGAATGCCGCAGCCGCACCGAAACGGCGCATCTGGGACGACCGAACATTGTCCGGGCCCATAACTTTCAACACAACATACCTGTAATCATAAGGCGAATGGGTGTGTCGGGCCCAATATAAATGAGTATTGACCGCCCGGGAAAAGCCTCGCCACATATCATTGTGCTGGACCAGACCTTCTGATTCCATTCCATTGAGCAAGACCGGTATCTGCTGGTTATGCGGATGCTGTGCATCTGCTGAAATTATGATCTCGTTCCCAAGACTATTTCTTAATTGCTTCAGGAACGCGACATCTCCTTCCATCCATACATTCCTGTCATTCACCCATCCTCCGTCCGGAATACCGTCATTGTCCACATCCCAGTATTTTCCTTTTTTTGAGACATCGAAATAATTTACGTCGAAGGCTATCCCCTGCATCTCTTTCAGACAACCTCCTTTGTACCAGGACACGATTTCTTCCGCGTATAGTTCATTCGCCTGTTTTCCGTTCCTGTCCTTTGGACAGGCTGATGACAGATTATAATACCACATGACATGTTTGCCCCACAAATCTCCAGAAACCGGGGCTATATATGCTCTTCCTGCCTTATATGAAGACGGGGTCGTATCATATAGCCCCCTTTTCAGAGTAATCGTCCCATTCTTTTCATCAAAGGACTTCAACTCCGCATACTCTGAATCATACCATTGTCTTTCTCCGTCTTGAGAGACTTTCACTATAATAACCTGCAAAGGAAGATATGTCATGGGCACTGTTTTCCTGTCAGGGTAACCCTTACGGGTAAACGGCGCAACATCATTCACTTTAATGACCGTATCTCCGACAGCTATATCTGAAGCGGAGTTGCTCCCATCCATATAAACCCAATGTCCAGGGAAATATCTTTTCCTTACTTCAGGATATTCCACCACCTGACGGGCCTCCCCATTGATATGAACAAGCATCAGTTTCTCAGGATGTTCTTTTGCATAGCGGCCAGACCATTCTGCCGTAACAGGATTTATATCAAGCTCTTCGCTTACAAGTTTCCTCATAAATCCACATGCATTTCCAATAGATGCAGACCAAGACTCATAACTCTCCTGATATGCGGTGCGGGACTCTCCGCGAAATGCCAGATATTGAGGAAAACAATTAAGGAACACTGATTTGCAGGCGAGATTCTTATGAGAGTTCCTTTCGCCTGATTGGGAATCCTCCCAATCATCACTCCTATACGGAAGAGCTGGCATTCCTATCGTATTGGTCAGATTTGATTCAATCCTGTTTCTGAAGGCATATCTGACAGCAACAGGTTCCGGGACCTCCTTACACGTGACTTTTATACACTTCTCCTTGAAATCAAGCCTGGCTTCGGCAGAGTGAAACACTCTGTCATTTCCTGCAAGTTCGAAACCTTTCACGGGCTCATATCGAGGACACAGACCATAACAGTCATTATCATAATAGACAGATACCGTCCCTCCGTCATAAATGACATCCCTGACTACAGGAGGGTCCACGACAAGTTCACTTTCAAGTCCGTATGTCTTTACCAGGGCAATCATTGCCGTACGCTCTCCTATCATCTGCTTGTCAGGACTATGCGGAGTCAGCCCGGCTTCAACATCTGTCAGCGGAACAATATAAGCATTGTCCATCATGTTTACCGCCTTGTACTGGGCCTCCATTATCAACGGGACATCAGTGCCGGACGCCTTGCCCATTGGAAGAGACGTGAGAGATATGTTGTAGAACGGCATATCTTCATTACCCCACAATTCTCTCCATAATCTGACCATTTCTACAGTCAATTCAGCATAATCTCGCCATTCCGATCTGTTGGCCGCTCCCTGATCCCAAAGAAAGCCCTTTGAGGTAAATTTCGTAACAGGCGCAATCATACCGTTGAAAATGGTCTCCGGCCTTGTCTGTATGGCCTTGTTTCTTTTTATTTTATTGTAGAATTCCTCTCCTTCGACCTTTATGACTGACTCTTTTGTCATAAATGATTCCATCCTTGCAGAGCCCCATGCTACACTTATCACGCCAATAGGAATATGGAGAATTTCAGACACTTCCCTTGCAAAGAAATAACCGATAGCTGAAATAGATGGAGTCGTTTTCATTGAAGGCTCGTACCAATGCGAAGTACAATCCTCCAGCGGATAATCCGCAGTCTGTCTCTCCACTGTAGCAAAACGTACGAGTTTTTCATTCTCCGAATAAACAATCGCTTTGGCAGAATCATACACAGGCTGTCCCCAGAAACCGATTACGGGCATCTCCATGTTTGATTGCCCGGCACAAATCCATACATCCCCGATAAGGACATTCCCGATGACGACCGGCTCTCCGTCAGAGATTTCAATGGAATACGGCCCGCCCGCTTCCGGAGTACGAACCGCCAGAATCCAATTGCCGGATTCATCGGCAACTGTCTTGTATTTTCTTTTGTCCCATGAAACGCTGACCCGAATCCGGGATCCCGGTTCAGACTTTCCCCAGAGATTTACATCACTTTCTCTCTGGAGTACCATATTGTCTGACAGAATTGACGGGAGTTCTACTTTTGCCCCTGCCACCCATCCTGTCAGCAAGATTATTATCAGGAAGATAAGACTTCGTTTCATGTTTATTGGAATTAGTTTACATCATCCCATTTGTCAGTACGGAATACTCTCGGAGCAAGTCCATAACTGTTGAACAGGTTGACTTCTCTATAATTATGGAAAGCAAACCTCAAGGCAACAGGCTTCCCTACCTGAGGACAGGAAACAATCACTTTGTCCTTTCCTTCTATCTTGGCCTCTGCCGGGTAGAATTTCCTGTCCGCACCTGCCAATTCGAAGGACAATATTTCATTATCACGGCATACCATACCGTCTCCGGCGTACGTGAATGTAACAACCGCTTCATTGCCTTTAAACTTCACGGAACCGAAGTCAGGAGAGTCCGGATGAACATCATCACGTCCATAAGCATATTTCAGCGCAAGCCCGGCAAGTCTTCCTCCCGTAACTTCTTTCTGTGGATAATGAGGTTCCTTGCTTCTGATATCTGATGTAGCTACCACATGATAATTCTCGATGACATCACGTGCCTCATATTGTTTTTCTATTATCAGAGGATAAGTAATTTTGTCTGCACTCCCGTCTCCAGGATACATGCAGCCCTGAAGACTCAGGAACGGCATGTCCATATTGTTCCATGCTTTACGCCACGATCCAACCAATGTCGCAAGGAGATCTGTATAGTTCGTATACTCTCTCCTGTTGGCTCCGAGCTGACACCAGATGAATCCACGTGCCGTATATCCTTCAATAGGCGCGATCATCGCATTATATGCCAGTGATGGACGCTTCTGGATCTTCGATTCCCTGGCAAGACGATCCACATCCACACTGCCCACTCCTGCAACTGTGGCCTCCGACATCCAGGCCTCAATTCTGGATGAGCCCCAACTCGATACGATAATTCCTACAGGAACATCCAATGTCCGGCAAAGCCTCTTTGCAAAAAAATATGCGTTAGCGCTCACGCCTGCTATATTCTCAGGACTTCCGTCAACCCACTTCCCACCACAGGTTTCCTGAGGAACCGAAGAAGTGTCTCTCGGAACAATAAAGCTATGTATATGCTTGTAATTTACGGCATCCTTCATAGCTTCCGCACTGCCGTCAATAGGCTGTTTCGGCAAATAGCCGCGGACAGGATGTACCATATTCGACTGACCGGAACATATCCATACCTCTCCGATATAAACATTATTGATAGTGATTTTCTCTCCCCCTGTCATATTGCTGAAGGATATTTCGTATGGACCCCCGGCCTCGGGCGTCTCCACATACATTTCCCAATGCCCGCCAGCATCAGCTTTGGCGCTGAATGTACGGTTGCCCCAGGAACATGTCGCAGACAGTTTCGTAAACGCGTTTGCCTTTCCCCAAATCTTCACTTTTGCATTCTGCTGAAGAACCATGTTCTCACCGAAAAACGGAGGGAGCATGATTTCAGCATGAACATCCTTTGCTGGAATCACCAACATCAAAACAAAAATGGCCGTTACAAATAAATTTTTTTTCATCGCTGTCGTTTTTGATAAAGGTATCTGTATTTCAGTTAGTCTTCGACTCCATTCGTAACATAGTTTTGTACATTTGTTACATGTTACAAACCAGCCTGTATTTGTTACGTACATACATTTTGCAGCAAAAAGATATACTTACTTTTGCATTAGACACAAATAATCACAGCTATCATGATTTTATCAACGATGCAACACATTTTCAAGCCAATCATTCTATTTTTAGCAAGCATGTGTATTTCGACAGGAGCTTTCTGCAAGACTACCATAATCGACCTGACCGGGAAAATCCGAAAAGGAACAGACATCACCGAGACCGTTAGCAGGTTGATGTCTTCCATGCCAAAAAAAGACGTAAGGCTGATTTTTCCTGAAGGGACTTATTACATTTCATCCGAACTTGCTACGGGCAAATATCTTACAATTACGAATCACGACAACGGATACAAGAATATCGCATTCGATATTGACGGGTTTTCAGGGCTGGAAATCATCGGTTCAGATACTGAATTCATTTTCGACGGATTTATTTTGCCCTTTTATCTGAACAATTCGGAGAACGTATCATTCAAAGGATTCTCGGTAGATTGGAAAGTTCCTTTTTTCATCCAGGGAGAGGTTGTCCGCACATCTGCAGAAGGCGGATTCTACGACCTGAGAATATTTACAGACGGATACGACTGGACACTTTCCCGCTCCGGTAAAATTGATTTTCCATCCTCTGATCCTTATTCTTCTGTCGGAGAGAGCCTCGTTTTCGACAAAGATGGAAACAAACCCATATATGGAGCAAAACTATATGACCTTCATAGAAAAGGGAGTGATGTCAGAGCCGAAAGGACCAAAGACGGCAACATCAGAATGTATGAAAATCTCAAGAATTATCCGCCAGTCGGAAGTATTGTGAATTTCAAAGGTCCCAACGGGGAAAACAGATATTCTCCAGCATTTCATGCCATCGATTCAAAGAACATAACCTTCAGCGACATAAATATATATCATGCTCCCGGAATGGGAATACTATGCGAGAAATCTTCTGATATTACCCTGAACAATGTGAATATCACTGTCCGGAAAGGGTCGGACAGGACTGTATCCACTACGGCTGACGCGACCCATTTCTGCAACTGCAAGGGCAATGTCATCATAGAGAACTGCGTATTCGAAAACATGCTGGATGACGGGACTAATGTACACGGTACATATGTGGAGGTAGCTGGAATAGTTGATGAAAAAACTGTACGTATACGGATGCACCATCCTCAACAAAGAGGATTTGCATTTGCCGGGAAAGGGGATGAAATCTACTTCTTGATTGCACCGTCAATAGGACATGATCTGATAGGAAGAGTGTCTTCAATAAAGCACATCAACGAATCGTATAGCGATATCACTTTCGAGAAGCCTATGCCGACTTCATTGTCAATCGGGGACGTGCTGGAAAACAAGACATGGAATACCAGCCTGTTCAGAATGAATAACTGCACAATCAGGAACAACCGCGCAAGGAATATAGTCATCAAGGCTCCGGGAAAGGTGGAGATTACGAACAATACCCTCAGTTCAATGATGGCATCAATCCTTGTAAGGAATGAAATGGCATTCTGGTATGAGTCAGGACCCGTAGAGAATCTTCTGATTGAAAATAATCTGTTTGAAGATTGTGTTACTGCCGGGGATAATTCCGCAGTCATCACGATATCACCAAGAATAGGCCCTGGGTTCAATTGTTCTCATGTTGACCACAATATCCGGATATTGAACAATACTTTCAAGACATTCGGTTCCTCCCTTGTAAAAGCGGAGTACGTAGACGGGCTGATTGTAAACGGAAACACTTACGAGAAAACCACGACATATCCCCAGTCCGACAAGAACACCGAAACAATCGAAGTAAAAGATTGTATCAATGTAAAGATCTTTCCTCCTTCAGCCCCAGCTCGTCGATGATGCGGTGCATGCCGGCGTATTTGTCAAGGGTCCAGAGGATGTAGCGGATGTCGACGCAGACGCATTTGTTGTAGTCGGGAGTATAATACAGGTCGCTGGCGAGAGACTCCTTGTTGCCGTCAAAGGCAAGACCGATCAGACGTCCATGCGCATCGAGAACGGGACTTCCGGAATTGCCGCCGGTTATATCATTGTCAGTCAGGAAATTGACAGGAAGCTTGCCGGACGGGGCTCCGTCTATATGACACCTGTCATGAGGACGGGCAGCATTGCCTTGACAGCCAGCGCGGTTTCCCCAGTGTTCAGAACCTCCGGCGTGCCTCCCCCTGCGCAGAGCGTCAGGACGCGTGCCCCGGCCATGTGCAGTAAATTCTCTACGGGAAGCTGACGTGTCCGCAGACCAACGGCCCCAGTCCCCTTTCCTCAACAGGCCCATGAACTCGTCTGAAGGCCTGTAGTCCCGGTCAGACGGGTTGTATTTCTCCTCGATTCCAGCAGTGGAAGTCTGCCAGGAACAGTCCACACCGTCCCGAGGGGAAAGCGCCCCTACGGTCCCATAGGAAATACGCATCGTGGAATTGGCATCCGGGTACTGGGGAATTCCTTTCCCAGCCCTCATTTCATACAAAGCCCTGGTATAATTATTCTGAAGGTCAAGAATCCGCGAACGGTATTCCTGATTGTGGTCACGCTTGTTGAACGCCAGGATTCCCACATCCATCAGCAGCCTGCGCAGCCTGTCATCCTGAAATTGATCCTCGGCAGTGAACCTGGCGGCATTCTCCGGCGAAGACACGAACGTCCCCGCCCAGACATAGTCGCACATGGCATCGAAATCATGACCGAACATGGAAAGAAGTTCCTTCTGGTAAGGCCCGAAATAAGAAGAATCCACATTGGTGAAATACCCCTCAATGGCATGTCGGAGCAATTCTTTCTCCACCCGCGGATCAGTCTCCTCCATCCCCTTGTCAAGGAAAGACTTCATCGAGGAGAACCCGCTACGCGTGGAATTCATCCTCATTATTGTGCGGCCGATGATGGTCCCGCGGAACAATGCCTCCCGGAAATATGCCTTGTTCAGCTCCACCTCCTCCGATGCGTCATAATTCTCCTTCAGTTCATTCAGGAGACTCCCCCACTTCGCAACTCTCTCAGGTGACGCCTCTATCCACTCGGTCAGTTCCCTTTCCTCGGCAGCCTTCGCCTCCACAGCCTTGAAACGCCTCAGGCACGCCTCCTCGCCTTCCTGCATTTCTCCGGCATTGCTCAGTCCGAAAAAAATGTCAGAATATTTCAGCCAGATGTCCGGATCCGAGTCCATCCACTTCTTCATTATAGCCATCTGCCTGATACGCACGCTATTGGCAACAGGCAGCGCTATCCTCTCCTCATAATCTGTCTCCATCGATGACGAATACCGGTTCGTGCGCCCCGGATAACCGATTACCATGGTGAAATCCCCCGGTTTGTAACCTTCTGTGGATATCTCAAGTTTCCTGAGCGGCTTCAGGGGAACATTGTCCGAAGAATATTCTGCAGGAGAACCGTCCGGGGCAGTATAAATCCGGTACATTGCGAAATCACATTTCTGCTGAGGCCATTCCCAATTGTCCACATCGCCGCCGAAAGCAGCCACGCTCACCGGAGGAGCAGCCACAAGACGCAGATCCTCATATACTTCATACAGAGAAAGATAATATTTCTTTCCGCTCCACATCGAGTTCAGAAAAGCCTCCAGGCCGGTCTCTTCCCCGTACTTCTTCTCCATGATATAGCTGAGCTTCCGCATACCGAACGGCTTGCCCTCCGCCCTCAACTCATCCTTGAGAGCTTCCACCTCGGCAGTCACATCCAGCACGCGTTTCAGGAAAAACGCCTCCTTGCCCGGAACCGGCTTCTCCTGGTCCTGCAGCACGGCCCAATATCCTTCCTCAAGATAATTGTGCTCCGGTGTGCTCATCGCGAAAATGTCCGCATAAGCGCAATGATGATTCGTAATCATCAGGCCCTCATCGGAAATAATGCTGGCGGTACAATAGAAACCCAGCGACACGATGGCATCGGTCACGGACGCTCCCGGAGCATCGGCATTGTAAATCTCCCCGGCGGAAAGCTGAAGCCCGCGGTCCTGCATCTTCTTCTCCAATGCCGAATTGATGTCCTGAATCAGCCACATTCCCTCATCCGCACGGGCAGAAAGACTGGCTGTCAGTATCATCAACAATATTACAGAAAGGTATTTACGCATACGCTGCCTATTTATTGCAAACTATTCAAGCGCCAGGTCATGTTCCAGCGCAGAGCCTTCGAACGGAACCTCCTTTCCTGGAGTGGAAAACTTGAACCTCGCACTCTCCTCCCGGACATCATCAGCCTTGTAGGTAATGGTCCATGTCTCCATATTGATGAGTTCCCAAATCTTGTCCGCGGTCATCGGCGCGGCATAACGTATCATTATCGCCGGAGTCAGGTCCTTGTCGAGATTCGTATATATACCGATGATTCCCTCGTGACGGGACAGGTGGTTAGAAAGGAACGGCATGTTCCTCAACACTATAGGCTTCTCGTAATTCGCATCAGGAATCTCGTACACGAACTGAGGACTACCCTCGAACTCCTCCATCCTCTTCTTGAACTGCGCCTTGAAAGGAGTGAACAGCCTGCGTATCAGCCATTCGGTGGAAACGTAGCTTTCACCCTCCTCCAATGACACGAACTTGTAATTCACCGGAGTAATCTTGGTACCTCCGCCATGCACAGGCATCTCAAGTTCCTTCTTGTTCACTACCTCCTTGAACCAGTTCTTGTCCAGGTCCTCGGCCGTGTCCATATAGACCCGCACGATGAGAGGACATGCAAACTCCGACTCGAGCCCGTATATCTTCCTGCCTGTCAGACGCATCTGCAGACCGAGATAGTTCAGGTCCAACTTGTCGTACATGTTCTCCGTACGTATCGTGACCACCTTGATACTGTCAACCTCCTTGATATCAGGGGTATTGACCCTGAACTTGGACGGAGTGAACACACTCTCCTGCACCTTCTCCGGAGTTGTCACGGCCGGGTCATAGGTGATCACGACGCGGTGATGAGCCACGAAAGTCTTGACTCCGTGCACGCCCGGGATCTTCTCGAGTTTCGCCTTGAACGCCATTGAACTGCCGTAACATTTCACGGAACGAAGGTTTTCCATCTCCATCGTCCTGAGGGTAGCCGGGTCCACCAACTGCTTCACCGTGCCGTCCTCGAGAGTCTCCTCGATACCCCAGGTCACATTGATCGTAGGAAGTTCCACCCTGCTGCCGAAATGTATCCCGAGAGCCACGAGCAGGACAGCGAGCAATGCAGGCAGCACTTTCATGAAACAGTTCGGCTTATGCTTCCGGCAGATTCCCGTATGAATCGCCTTCGTCGGGCACGAAGCCACACATTCGCCGCAGAGAGTGCAGTCCACAGCACGGAGAGGTCCTCCCTGGGCCCGGGCAACGTCAATGCCGAACGGGCAGGCAGCGGTGCAATGACCGCAATGAATGCAGCTGTCGCAATTCTTGATAATATGTACAATCTGGTATTTCGGCTTCCCGCAGAGAATCTCGAGCAGATATCCCGCAAGGCAGAACAGGGCGAGAAGCACCCACCAAGGGACATTCATCCCGACAAGGCCGAGTACATAATACAGTGCGAAGATGGCCACTATCCAGATCCAGAACTTCAGCGAATTGGAAATCGCCCCGAGAGGACATAAATACTTGCACCAGAACGACTTCATGAAGAATCCGCAGACTGTCACCAAGGCCACCGTGACAATTGACATCCACAGTGTGATTTCTCCCTTGAAACCTGTCGCAACCGCATAATAAGGGTCAAGATTCTTGCAGAACAGTTCGCTTGCCGTGGCCGTCATGTAGAAGACCCAGAAAAGAACCGCGTATTTGACAATCCTCAGGAGTTTGTCTGCCACGGAGCCGTTCCTTATTTCAATTCCCTTGATACCTAATGCTTTGCGTAGTTTCACAAGGAGGTCCTGCACGGTCCCGATAGGACAGATGTAGCCGCAGAACAATTTACTGAACAACACCACCGAGGCAGCGAGGACGATTCCCATCATTATCTGCATCATGGTCATGCTGCAAGGCAGCGACCCGTTCACAAAAAAGGTGGTCAGCGCCTGAAGTCCGCCCATAGGGCAATGCGCCTCAGGGTTTGCCGGCTCTTCCCCGGAAATCACTCCCGTCAGGAAAAGCACCAGGGCCACAAGAACGCCCCACTGCAGCAGATACTTGGGCCAGTTCGTCAAGATAGTCGGTT
The DNA here is from genome assembly GCA_051869955.1 of Candidatus Cryptobacteroides sp. GTDB lineage: Bacteria > Bacteroidota > Bacteroidia > Bacteroidales > UBA932 > Cryptobacteroides. The sequence goes on along the minus strand of JBJEBJ010000008.1, from coordinate 3,008 downwards.
TCTTCGCCATAATAAAACAGTTCTTATTGGTTCATACCTTGCAATAATAGTCAAATTTTCTGAATAAATTGGAATCCATCAGTTCTTCTCCCGGTAAACGCTCACGAACCTGTCCCCGGTAGCGAGCCTGCGCGCAATCTTCCGGATATCAGACGGTTTCAGGGAATTAATTATTCCTTCGTAATCATCCGGCTTCCGGATACCGTAACGCACATATTGCTCCATGTCAGACAGCTTTGAATACAGGGAACGGCCTGCAGCCTCATCCTGCTCCCTGTGCCTCTTGACAAGATACCTCACGGCTTTTTCGAACTCCTCGTCCGAAGGATCGTTCCGGCTGATGTCGTCAATAACGGACTCCACGTCACCGATGAGAATGTCAGTCATGGACGGTCTCGTCTTGAATGCCACCTCAGACTCCACAAGCCCCGTCTCTGAAGAAGACCCAGGCTTGTTGAATCCCTTGTGCGGAAAGGAAGTATTGAACCTCTGGGAATAGAATGACACATGGTATGTTCCGCCCCTCTCCTCCCGGATAAGATTCAAATATCTGTCGGACATGATATAATCCAGAATATCCAAAGCGATGTCGTTCCGGTGGTTTGCAGCTATCTTGGCCTTGAAATCATAAGCCACAGACGTCTTCGGCTCTCCTGACACCACGAATACCGTATCCACGACCACCTTGCCCTTGTACCATGGTACGGCAGGTCGGACGTATGACCTCACCGCAGGACTGCCTGAAGTCCGAAGCGAGGCAATATACTTCTCCACGAGCGGCTTGATGGCCTCCTTGCCAGAAGAAGAACAGATATACACAGACATATTGGAGAAATCTCCGAAGGCATTCCCGAACACACGGGATACAAAAGGCAGGTCAACCCCTGCAACAGCGGCGGAATCCGGATCCTCACGCCAAGGATCTTCTCCCAGGCGAGCCCGCTGGGACATTTCATCGAACTTCTTCTTGTCCGAAACATTAGTTGACTTATTGGAACTGCTGAGCTTCCGGAATCTCGACAACGTTTCCCGGGATCCGAAATAAGGCTCGGCCAACTGGAGATGCAGCATCCTGAAAGCCATTTCGATTTCCTTCGCACCTGCCGACACCGAGACACTGGCCGATTTCCTCCCGATGTCCAGTCCGACATTCACTCCTCCATATTCCGGAGTGCTCCTGACCTCTGACCTCGCAAGTCCCCTGAAACCTGCCTCACGCTTCAAAAATGAAATTGCAGCCTTGGATTCCGGAATACTGTCCTGAGGACATGTCCCGAAACCTGTGTCGAAGAATACATGAATCATCAGTTTGGTGGCAGACTGCACGTCACCTGCTCCGGTCCAATAGACATCGGCCCCGTTGTCAAGATGCCAGACCTCCCCGTCAAAACCCTTTGCCGGCGCGGAAGAAACAATCCGTCCTGGCTTTGCTGCCAAAGACGTATCCACCTGACTGTAAACCACATAGTCAGGTTCAAGTTCCTCATCCCGGACGGATGCAATGACAGTCCTCATACTGTCCGCAGACGGAAGAATGGATGCTTTGGACTCGTTGATGCTATAGGAATATATACGCTCACTCCCGGTGAACATATCCCGTATATATCTTTCTATTTCATCTTTGGTGATACTCCCGGCCGCCGATGCCTGGATGGAACGCAATTCGTCCGGCCTGATGCACGGGAATCCGGAAAGGAAATTCTGTTTGCATACATTCACAAGCATCTCGTTCGTGATATCCTCCGGATACATCTCCTCATAAAGATGCATCTTCTTGGAAACTTCGAAGAGAGCATGACGGAATTCGTCATCGGAAATACCATAACGAACCACCCTGCCTATTTCCCTTTCGTAAAATGCCAATGCTTCCAGGAGCAGGTCCTCCTTCTTCGGGGACATGGTGAACAGGGAAATATAATAATCCGGTGCATACTGGTTCGTGACGAGTACCGAAGACTTCAGCGGAGAATCCGCAGCCTTGGACGCCTTGGAGAAACGTGACTCAACGACTGCAGTGGCCACCTGACGGGCAATATTGTCCCTGTAGAACTCAACCGTATTCCTGTCCTCCCTTGCCGGATAACGCTGCTTGTGGATTACCTTGAGAGTATAATATTTGATTTCCGGGTCCACCATGTTCTCGAACAAAGGTTCGACCAAAGGAGTCGGTCCATAGACTTCCTTCGGAGCAGGATTGACCGGAGCGGGAATATCTGAGAACATTCTGACCACACGACTCTCCATCTCCTCCGGATTGAAATCGCCCACAATGATAATCGCCTGAAGGTCAGGCCTGTACCATTTGTGATAGAAGTCCAGGATTTCCTGCCGCTTGAAGCCGTTGATGACATCCAGGGTACCTATCACGAATCTTTTCTCCTGCTTTCCTCCCTTGAAAATCAACTTATTCTGGCGCGTTGCCATACGCGACCGCTGGTCATCCCTGCGGCGCCACTCCTCGCTGATGACTCCCCTCTCGGCATCCAATGCATCCTGCTCGCAGGAAATGTCGCAGGACCAGTCATGCAGGACCATCAGCACTGAATCCACGAAAGACTCCCTCACTAACGGGATGGAGGAAAGATTGTACACCGTCTCGGTGCGGGCGGTGTAGGCATTCACATTGTAACCGAAACGTACGCCTTCCTTCGCGAGGAATCCGAGCAGTTCCTTGTCAGGATAATGCTTCGTGCCGTTGAAGGCCATGTGCTCCAGAAAATGCGCGAGACCGTCCTGGTTGTCCTCCTCCTGCAACGCACCCACATTGTGTACAATATAGAAATCCGCACAGCCTTCTGGATTGGCATTGCGGAGAATATAGTAGGTCATGCCGTTGTCGAGCCTGCCTATCTTGAAATCGCCGTCATCAGCGATATGTCCGGCCGGGACACCTGCCACAAGCGGCAGGGCGGAGAAGGCCATGACCATCAGGGCCATCAATCTTTTAATTGTACTTTTCATACGTAAATAAATTCGTTATAACGTGCCTATAAATAGGCGTTTAATAT
>JBJEBJ010000007.1:0-4224 GCA_051869955.1 Candidatus Cryptobacteroides sp. | reverse complement strand
TATAGTAACATTACAGAGACAATGAACATACGCTCATTATTGTCAGCCGCAGCAGTGGCCTTGATACTGACAGGATGCGGAGAGACCCGCAAGGCAGTAGGAAGCATCAGTTACTTCCAGGACCTCGAGGACAACGGCACCTACATCGCACAGGTGGAGAAAGGAATCACCGTAATGCCGGAGGACAAACTGGCCATCGTCGTCCACAGCAAGGACCCCCAGCTCGCCAACCTGTTCAACCTGCCGATAATCACCCGCTACCTCGGGGCCGAGAGCGGGACATCCCAGCAGAACCAGAATGTCGCAAGCTACAATGTCGACAGCGAGGGTTATATCGACTTCCCTGTCCTCGGCAAAGTCAAGGTCGGAGGCAAGACAAGGGAAGAGGTGGCATACCATATCAAGAACGAACTCGTGGACCGCAACCTGGTCAATGACCCGGTCGTAACCGTGGAATTCATGAACATGTACTTTTCCATTCTCGGAGAGGTCAAGACTCCGGGACGCTACACGTTCAACCAGGACCGCATCTCGATTCTCGATGCCATCGGAATGGCCGGTGACCTGACCATCTACGGACGAAGGGACAATGTCAAGGTGCTCCGCGAAATCGACGGAGTCCAGAAAGTCTTCACCGTCGACCTGACCAAGGGTGAGGAAATCTACGGCTCACCTGTATTCTACCTGCAGCAGAAAGATGTCATATATGTCGACCCGAATGCATACAAGCGCCGCCAGTCCACGGTAAACGCCAACAACGTAAGGTCGACATCATTCTGGATATCAATCGCTTCCGTATTGACATCCATGGCCGTCCTCATCGTCAATATCGTCCAGAAATAAAAAAAATCATGACTACATACAACGAAGAAAACATCCAGCAGAACGATGACTTCCTGAACATCCAGGACATCCTCATACTCTGCCTCAGCAAATGGAAATGGTTCGTCCTCTCGCTTCTGATAGCGGGATGCTGTGCCGTATTCTACATTCTCCGTACACCGCCTGTCTATACGAGGTCTGCCGCAATCCTCATCAAGGAGGAAGGCAAGGGCTCCAGCTCACTGTCTTCGGAGCTCAGCTCGTTCGCGGACATGGGAATATTCAGTTCCAGCACCAATGTGTACAACGAACTGATTTCCATACAGTCACCGGCCATCATGTGGGAAGTGGTGAAACGTCTCCACATCGACGTCAACTATCAGGAAGACGGACTGTTCCACCGCAACACGCTCTACGGGGCAAGCCTTCCTGTCAGGGCAACGTTCCTCGACACAGGCGATGACTGCTACGGTTCGTTCCAGCTCGACCTCGGCAAGGACGGAGTGGCGACGCTTTCGGATTTCCGGCTGAAGGACAAGAAGGAAGACGGACCTGTGAAAGGGCACCTCGGGGACACTCTCGGCACGCCTCTCGGAAGAGTCATCATAATGCCTACCGAATATTCCGACGCGGAAGAACACACGATATATGTCAGCAGGTCAACCGTTTTCAGCGCGGCAAGAGGATGCTCAGCCAAGTTCACGGCATCGCTCAACAACAAGAACGCCACCGTCATTGACATGAGCTATGACGACGTGTCCACCAAACGCGCAGAGGACATCCTGAACACCATCATTGCCGTTTACAACGAGAACTGGGTCAAGGACAAGAACCAGATTGCGGTCAGCACCTCGATGTTCATCAACGAAAGGCTCAGGGTCATCGAGCAGGAACTCGGCAATGTCGACAGCGACATTTCCTCATTCAAGAGCGAGCACCTCATTCCTGACATCCAGGCCGCGTCCGACATGTACATGCAGAATGCCAATACTGCAAGCAACCAGGTACTTGCGCTGAACAACCAGCTCTACATGGCCAAGTACATCAGGACATTCCTCCAGCAGAGCAAGGACAACGGGCTCCAGCTCCTGCCGGCCAATTCCGGAGTAGAAAGTTCGGCAATCGAAAAGCAGATCGGCGAATTCAATGACAAGCTCCTCCTCCGCAACAGCCTCGCAGCCAACTCCAGTGACCAGAACCCTCTCGTCGTGGACATGGACAGGGCTCTCTATGCAATGAGCGACGCGATACTCAAATCACTTGACAATGAAATAAATGCAATTGAGACCAAGATACGCGGATTCCAGGAAAGCGAGAAGAAGAGCACAGACCGCATTGCTTCCAACCCGACCCAGGCAAAATACCTCATTTCGGTAGAGCGCCAGCAGAAAGTCAAGGAGGCATTGTACCTCTTCCTCCTCCAGAAACGCGAAGAGAACGAATTGTCCCAGGCATTCACGGCATACAACACCAGGATTATCACCCCTCCTACCGGGAGCAGGATACCTAACTCACCGAACAGGAGAATGATAATGCTCGTGGCCCTCGTGCTCGGCCTGGCAATACCGTTCGGGATCATCTACCTGATACAGAGCCTCAACACCAAAGTTCGCGGCCGCAAGGACCTCGAGAAACTGTCAATACCGTTCATCGGGGAAGTTCCTCTCTGCGGAGCCGAGGACGACATCAAGAACTGGAAGAAACACCTGAAGATGCATCACGAGGAAAAACGCCAGCTCATCGTGGTACGCGAGGGCAGCCGCGACATTGCCAACGAGGCGTTCCGCGTGCTCAGGACCAATCTCGAATTCATGTCCGGCAGGGATTCCGAAAAGAACACATTCGTATTCACCTCGTTCAATCCGGGCTCCGGAAAATCCTTCCTGACAGTCAACCTCGCCATCAGCTTCGCCATCAAGGGAAAGAAGATACTTCTCATCGACGGAGACCTGCGCCATGCATCCTCATCGGCCTATGCCAATTATCCGTCAAAGGGAATCGTGGACTACCTGTCCCGCAGGATCGGAGACTGGAAGGAGGTCGTATTCCACAGCAAGGAACACAGCACATTCGACGTGCTGCCGGTCGGAAAGATTCCGCCTAATCCTACAGAGCTCCTCGAGGACAAGAGCCTCGCCAATCTCATAGCGGAAGCCCGGCAGATGTACGATTATGTCTTCATCGACTGTCCTCCTGTGGACATCGTGGCGGACACCCAGATCATCGAGAGCCTTGCAGACCGTACGGTATTCATCGTAAGGGCAGGACTCTTCGAAAGGGCAATGCTGCCTGAGCTCGAGTCCATCTACACCCAGAAGAAATACAAGAACATGAGCCTCATCCTTAACGCCACTGAAAGTACCGGAGGACGTTACGGATACCGCTACGGTTACAAGTACGGATACCGTTACGGATACGGCAGCAGTGACTATTACGGCAACTCGAACGAAGAATAGCCTCTGACAGAAATGTTTGCATTCTTGAAACGAGGGGTCCTTCTCAAGGACTCCGGCCTTTTTGACGGCTTTACCGACTGGCATTCCCATCTTCTCCCGGGAGTGGATGACGGCATCCGTGAGGCGGAAGAGTCACAGGAAATCCTCAAGGAATATTCCGGGCTCGGGGTCAGGACAGTCTGGCTTACCCCGCACGTGATGGAGGATTACCCCAATACTCCGGAATCCCTCAGGGAAAGATTCGGGGAACTTCTCCAGACCATCAGCGCGGAACCATCCGGGGCAAAAGCCGATGCAGGGGATGTCGCCCTCCGTCTGGCCTCAGAGAACATGATGGACAATCTTTTGGAGGAAAGGATAGACACCGGGATGCTGCTCCCCCTCGGGGATGACGGGGACAGGCTCCTCGTCGAGACATCCTACTACAATCCTCCGATGGACATGCGCAGGACATTGTCGAGGGTCAGGTCCTCGGGATTTTTTCCCGTACTCGCCCACCCCGAACGTTACCTGTACATGGAACAGAAGGAATATGCCCGGCTAAAATCCGAAGGCGTACTCTTCCAGCTCAACATCCCTTCACTGATCGGGTTCTATGGGGAAGCCGTGAAGAAGAAGGCAGAATACATATTGGGGAAAGGCTGGTACGATCTCTCCGGCCTCGACCTGCACTCACTGAAAGCGCTCAGGCGCATACTCTCGACAGAGATCCCTAACAAACAGCTTGAAAGACTCCAACACATTGTAAATCATTAGTATAGTTCAATCAATCGTATCAAATCATGAATTTTCTCCGAAAGATTTCAGGTTGGTATTTCACTCAAAAGTCGCTCCCATACTGGTGCATCCTGATAATGGACTGCGTCATCGTCATGGTGTCCGGCTACATTGGAACTGAAATTCCCGCATTCGCTGTAACCATTTGACGCCACCCTCAAAATAATCT
>JBJEBJ010000006.1:0-21290 GCA_051869955.1 Candidatus Cryptobacteroides sp. | reverse complement strand
GAAAATATTAACATCTAAAATTATTTTCTGTGTCTACTTCTCGCGCGCGGTACAGGTTTAACCGAGATCGACTTGATTATTTGTTTGGCTTTTTCACAATTATAGCAATTTATTTCCTTGGGTTTGTCATTTTTTTAGTGAAATATTTGTTTGGAAAATTTCATTTTACTATTTTTGCATAGTGTTCACAGCATCTGTATATGTATTGCAAAAGATTGATAGACAAACATCTCCGGGATTGGGCATCCAGAGAAGATCACAAACCTCTGCTGCTTAGAGGTGCGAGACAGGTGGGGAAATCCACAGCCGTTCAAGAATTGTCCAAGAGTTTTACTTCTTATGTTGAAGTCACCTTTGAGAAGCAACCTCAGTACAAGGCCCTTTTCAATGAAGATCTGGACGTAAAACGCATTGCGGCACAGATATCCGCCATTTACGGTACTCCCATAGAACCGGGCAAGACCCTCCTGTTCCTTGACGAGATTCAGGAATGCCCCCAAGCTATAATGGCCCTTCGCTTCTTCAGGGAAGACTTGCCTCAATTGCACGTGATTGCTGCGGGTTCCCTTCTGGAATTCGCACTGAAGGAGCTTCCGACATTCGGCGTAGGAAGAATACACTCGATGTTCATGTATCCGATGACATTTGACGAATTCCTCGAGGCAAACGGCCAGAAACTGCTCATCGAGGCACGCAACAATGCATCAACAGACGCTCCTCTCCCGGAATCTCTTCACGACAAGCTTGTGGCACTGTTGCGTACCTATATGCTTGTTGGAGGTATGCCTGAAGTTGTCAGGACATGGACCGAATACCACGATTACATCAGATGCCAGGAAGTCCAGGACGATATTGTAGTCACATACGAGGATGATTTCCCGAAGTATAAAAAGAATGTGGACCCGGTTCTTCTTCGTCGGACATTGCGCAGTGCTGCGGTTCAGGCGACACGAAAGTTCGTATATTCGAAAGTCGGTCAGGATTATAAGAGCGCCGAGGTCAAGAAAGCCCTGGAATTGCTCACCCTTGCAGGACTTATTCACCCTGTGACGCATACTGATGCGAATGGACTGCCACTCGGCAGCGAGGAGGACAAATCTTACCAGAAGATGCTTTTGATGGATACTGGTCTGATGCTCAGGCTGGTAAACATGTCGTTAGGGGATGTGTCCGAGCTTACCACACAAATCCTGACAGCAAGTGCTTCCGAATTGGTAAACAAGGGTCCGATGGCAGAGATGGTTGTCGGACTTGAGATGTTGCATAACATGTCCCCCAGCATTCGCCACGAACTATATTATTGGGTAAGGCATGCGAAAAATTCCGAGGCAGAGGTCGATTACATATCAAACCATCTGCAGGTAGTTGTCCCTATTGAAGTGAAGGCTGACACACAAGGAGGAATGAAGAGCCTCTGGGCATTGATGCGGGAAAGGAAACTGCACTATGCAATACGTTGTTCAATGGCGAATTTCGGAAAATTCGACTATGTGGACAAAGAGGACAACAACGATGTCAGGCACGTCCGGCTATGTCCTATTTACGCCATATCGCAAATTGAACGAATTAAGCAGGGAATCGTCAAGTGAGCGGGCATGCAGGACGGGCAATGGATAGTCCTGCGCTCTGAAATCGACTGGTGTGATGAAGACTGAGAGACTTATAGACGGGTTCCGTCCCGTGAATTATGAAGACTGCTTCCGAGCTTACGTGAAAGCCGGATGCGGCGTGGATGATTTGTTCCATCATATGTTTGAAGAGTTCCCGGCTCCCGTCAGATGGCTGCTGAAACTCAGGGATGCCCTTGTCAAGCCGTTCGGGTTGAAGACCGGTGCCACTTTCCGGGAGCATATCCTTGATCGGAATGATGAAGAAATAGTCCTCGGGATAGATGACAAGCACCTGGACTTTCGTGTGTCACTTTTTGCCGGAGAAGACAGTGCAATGGAAGTTCGCACCCTGGTGAAATACCACAACATGCTCGGAAAACTCTATTTCGCAGCAATCTGGCGCTTCCACAAAATATTGGTATCAATCCTGTTCCGAAGGTCTGTCAAGGCAATAATGGCGGTGTTCTATTCCGCATATCTTGGAAAGAAATTCGCACAACGCGCCGCGATGAAAAAACTTTTGCTAGGAAATTAAGATAAACAAATAATAGTAGCGTTATGAAAACATTGAAAACATTCGCTTTCGCGGCAGCCGCCCTTGTGCTGCTCGCATCTTGCAACAAGAGCAAGGACATCGTCAGTGATGCAGTTGTTTCCTTCTCTTCAGAAGTAAATGAGTTCTATCTCGAGGACGGCCCCAACTTCGACGTTCCCATCGAGATCAAGGGGTCCAACATTGCCTATCCAATTACTATCCGCGTGACGGATGTAGCTGATACAGAAGAAGAAGGCTATAGCGAAAGAGACGTTGACTACCTCTTTGTCAACAGTGACGTAGTCGTTGAGTCCGCTGATGCCACCCCTTATGTTACCCTCAGAATCATCAACTCCGAGACTGAGCACCTCTTCACTCAGATTCAGATTCAGGCCGTTGATGCCGGCGGCACGATTGGCGAACTTTCACAGGCTTATGTACTGGCTGTTCCCCAGCTTGAATCTGTTGCCGGAACTTATGATGTAACGGGAACCGATAATAGAAATGCTGAAATAACCGAGCAGTGGGAGTTCATGGTGGAAAACCCTTATGTAAGTTTCACGGGACTTCGCGGACTGGTTTCTACCGAAGATAACGACTACTCGCCCATTATGGGTAAAGGCGGAAGAAGCGAGGATCACGATAACCTTACCTTTATGTCTTTCCCTATGGGGATTGACAACTATATCGCCGTGGGTAACTTCGGCGAGCCTATCGGCAATTGCTACGTCGCACCTCTTATCTGGCACGATGGACAGCTATTAACGGAAACTTTAGATATGGTAGCTCTTGACGACGACACCATTGAACTCCTCTTACCCGACGGAGCCGGCCTTACCTACGGCCTTTTCAGCCAAGAAACCGAGAAATATGCCGGTTACACTTTCGGAGGAAGAATCATCTTCTCGGCAAACGAGCAGGGCAAAGTCGTAATCACCCGCTCTGAGGACGAGCCCGAGACCAAGGCCGCTGCAGCTGCCCTCAAGGCAGGTCAGGGAGAAGTTATTCTTACCAATACCGAGACCGGAGAGAAGATTTCTACTTATATGAAAGTTGTCGAGACCGAGAAGAAGGGCTGGAAGAAAGCCGCGAGATTGATCGAATAAAACTCACTCGCCAGCGCAAACAACTCCTTCGAAACCCCATTGGCGTTCCATATACGCGGTCCCAGCGCAAGTCCTCCGGAAGGAAGGCTTGCGGACAAAAGGGGAAACTGGGTAGTTACTGTACTCCTTACGTTTCGGATCCTGTACAATTTGACCTTCTTGCTTGAACGGCTGACAAATGTGAGTCTCCCGGAAGAATTCTGGAGTGTTTTGAATATATAATGTGATATGACCAAAGTATATGTAATGTCAACCTGCCCGGACTGCTTTGAGGTCAAGTCAAGGCTCACGGGCAATCCGGATTTCGAGATTATCGACATCGGCGAGCACGTGAGGAACGGGTGGAACTGTCGGAGACGCTCGACAGGATGAACCACAAGTACGACATCAGGACTGTAGGGCTCGCCGTGGCGGGAAGCGACAGGGAGGTCTGGAAGAACAAGAAGGAGCACCTTACGCCCAACTACCTCACTGACATCGACCAGATAATGACGGTAAAGATATGAATTGCTGGTTGTGCAATTAAGTTTCCTGCAAATCTTACTGCATATTTAGAATTTTGCAGTATATTTGCGAGTGAACAATTCTTTGATATGTGCATAAAGGATAAACTGAAAGAGAATGGCTTTATCTCAACAAAAGAACTAAGCGACTGGCAGGAGCAACAGTTGCAGGCCGCTGTTCGTAGAGGCGAAGCTGTAAGGATAAAAAACGGGATATATGCGGACATTAATGCTCTGGCAAACACCATGGTGGATATTCAGATGATAGTCCCTGGTGGAGTACTATGTCTATGGTCGGCATGGTCGATATATCATTTGACGACCAGGATACCCGATGCATATTATGTAGCTATTGAACGTTCACGGAAAATCACCCTGCCTGAATATCCCGAGTTCCAGTTGATTTATCAATCAGAAGAATTGCTCACCGTCGGAGTTGAGCAAAAAGAAGTACAAGGATTCAATGTCAATATTTTTGATTTGGAGCGTTCCGTATGCGATGCAATCAAATACAGGAATAAGATAGGCATTGATGTGATGGCTGAAATATTCCAAACTTATATGAAACGTCCGGACAGAAATATTTCACGGTTGATGGGTTATGCTTCGAAGCTTAGAATACGTAAAACGCTGAATCAATATTTTGAGGTATGGCAATAAAAGATATACACAATTTTGGGTGTTCTGTAAAAGACAAACTACTGAACATCTCACGAAACGAGAAACTCGGATATCAAATGCTGGTAACCCGGTATCTTCAGGAGCGGTTACTGTATCGTTTGTCAATCAGCCCGTACCACGATCATTTCTTTTTGAAGGGCGGGGCATTGCTATATGCCCACGAACGCTTTATGGCAAGGCCAACATTGGATATTGATTTCATGGGGCATCGTATTGACAATGACAAAGAGAATGTTAGAAAGGTATTTGCAGAGATATGTGCGATTCCATACCTACAAGACGGAGTGGTATTTCATACAGATACTCTGAGAACCGATGACATTGCCGTTGAGAAGAAATATCCTGGGGTAAGACTTACGCTAACAGCTACTTTAGACACTATTCGACAGGATGTCTCAATGGATATCGGATTCGGTGACATAATAACCCCGTGCCCGTCTGAGCTTGATTATCCTAATTTAATAGACGGATTCCCGGAAACCAAAATTTTGGCATATTCGTTAGAAACCGTCATCGCCGAGAAGTTTCAAACTGTTATTGTCAGAGCGGAGGCAAACAGCAGGATGAAAGATTACTTTGATCTTTATACTATACTCAAGGGTGAAAACTATGACGAGGAGACATTAAGCGAGGCTATTATTGCCACATTCAAGAACCGTCAAACCGGTTATATGGAGAATCATATTATGTTTAGTCCAGATTTTTCCCTCAATAAGGACTTAAATACACGTTGGAACTCTTTTGTCAAGAAACTTAAACTTCAAGAGCCTCTGGCTTTTCCTGAAGTTGTCGGTTTCCTACAGACCAAGTTAAAGCCATACTGGGAGAGATTGAAATAATATACAAATGCAGAATAACTACAAAGTAATTACGCTCTGCGGCAGTACGCGCTTCAAGACAGACTTTGAGAGAGTGCAGAAAGAACTGACCCTACAGGGAAACATCGTCATATCAGTAGGCCTTTTCGGCCACAGCGGTGATGACGAAGTCTGGAAGGACGGGGTTAAGGAAATGCTGGATGACATGCATCTGGCCAAGATTGATATGGCGGATGAAATCTTCGTCATCAATCCGGGAGGATACATCGGGCAAAGCACTTCAAAGGAGATTGTCTATGCCCGCAGCCACGGGAAAACAGTGCACTCACTCTTTCCGCTGGACATCCCTTCCGGGTCAAAGGCCGTTCGGATTACACGGTCGTACATTACGGAGCTCAAGGAAGGGGAGATCTTTGTTTTCGGAAGCAACAAAGAAGGTCTGCACGGAGGAGGTGCCGCAAGAATCGCTTATGAAGAGTTCGGTGCGAAGTGGGGCGAAGGTGTAGGAATGACAGGACGCTGCTATGCCATCCCGACTATGGACAGGAGCCTCGATCTCATCCGAAAATACGTGGATGATTTCACGGCCTATGCTGCTGCCATCCCGAGTTGACCTTCCTCGTCACCCGCATCGGATGCGGCATAGCCGGATGGAAGGACAGCGAGATTGCCCCACTGTTCAAGGTGGCCTCAAGGCTGACAAATGTGAGTCTCCCGGAAGAATTCTGGAGTGTTTTGAAATGACAATGTGATATGAACAAAGTATATGTAATGTCAACCTGCCCGGACTGCTTTGAGGTCAAGGCAATGCTCTCGGGCAATCCGGATTTCGAGATTATCGACATTGGCGAGCACGTGAGGAACCTCAAGGCGTTCATCCGGCTCCGGGATTCGTCACCTGCCTTCGACTCCATCAAGGCTAACGGTTCCATCGGGATACCGTGCTTTGTCGCTGAAGACGGACAAATCAGCTTCGATGCTGAAAGATACATCCCAAAGGGATACTCCTCTGGGGCATCTTGCAGTCTTGACGGTAAAGGGTGTTGAGATGGCCCGGAATGTATTTGACATGGCCTTCGCAAAGGTCTTCCCCTGCCTGATTGCAAAGGCTGAGAGAAAAGGGCGCACAAGGGATGAAGTCCTGTTGGTCACCGGATGGATGACCGGATACAGTCCGAAGCAGTTGGAGGAGCTCCTTCTGTCCGAGGCGACCTACGGAGAATTCCTCTCCGGTGCTCCGGCAATGAATCCCGCCCGTCTTGGTGTCAAGGGCAAGGTCTGCGGAGTTCAGGTCGAGGCGATAGAGGACCCGATGATGCGCGACCTGAGGATACTGGACAAACTGGTGGACGAACTGGCGAAGAGATGGCCTGTGGAGAAGATAATGAGATTGTAATGAAGATCGAGGAAGCAATACTATATGTCCTTGCAGAACGAAACGGTGGCCTTCGCACGGAGCAGATTGCGGAGATTATCAACCGCAGGAAGCTGCACGTGCGCAAGGACGGCCAGCCGGTGACGTCAGCACAGGTCTATGCCGTTGTGATGCGCTTCCCGGACACCTTCGTCAAGGCTGAAGGTCGGATAATGCTGATGATTTGAGACAAATGATAGTGAAGGCACCCATATATAGCATAAGCCGCCTGCGCTTCGGCACGGACGGTAAGGGAATCACGTCCCTGGTGTCCTTCATGGGATGCCCGCTTATATGCCGCCACTGCATCAACAGCTGGTGTCACTCGGATCCGTCACAGGCGAGGCTGATGAGCCCCGAGGACCTGTACGGGGAGCTGATGATAGACAACATCTACTTCCAGATGACAGGAGGCGGAGTCTGCTTCGGAGGAGGGGAACCTACCCTATATCCTGAGTTCATCCGGCAGTTCAGGAAGGTGTGCGGTAGCAGGTGGAGGATAACCGTCGAGACCGCCCTGACTTGCACTGAAGACGTCATCCCGGAAATGGTCCGGTCCGTCGACAGATGGATAGTCGACGTGAAGGACCTGTCTGAAGAGATATACGAGGGATATACCGGGAAGCGGAACGACATCCGCTCCAAACTGAAGGTGCTCCTTGATGCAGGAGCGGAAACCACCGTCAGGGTACCGCATATACCCGGCCACAACAGCGACGCCGATGTGGCAAGGACCATAGGCGAACTCCGGAGCATGGGGTTCGACGACATAGACGAGTTCACATACATCATAAAATGACGAACGTATGGAAAGAGGAAAAGAAAAATGCCGACGCCTAAGGGAGATAAGGCGAAGGATGGCATACTTATCCGGGATTGAGTACGAGCCCCACGAGTGCGAGCACGAGGGGGACTGCCCTGGGACCTGTCCGCTCTGCGACGCGGAGCTTCAGGAACTGAACAGGCTCATGCGCGAGAAGGGAGTAACAGACCTTGATATGCAGCCGGAGCTTCTAGAGGAGATGGAAGAGGAGTTGCCTCACGATTTTGAACCAGAGCTTGCCGGTATGCCGGCTCCTCCGGATGATTGGCCTCTGATGGGTGACATCAGCGTGATTCCTCCTGGGATGAGCAACAGTAATGATGACCGCCTACTCCTGAGCTGCAACGTGGCTGGACTTCAGTTCCGTGACACGTCAGAGGTCCTGAAGGAGCTATACGAAGGCGCAGAGCTCGCTCTCGTGCGTGAGAGAGGGAACAAGTATGACTCCAATGCTGTCGCCGTCGCCTGCCCGGGCGACTACGACGGTGATCCGGACAACTTCGACTTCGCATTCGCAATTGGCTATATCCCGCGCGACTGCAACGCTGCCCTTGCCACCATGATGGACGCCGGTTGGGAGGATATCTTCACCGCACGGGTGTCCGAAGTGAAGACTTACGGTCCCTGGAGCGAACGGCTGTCCATCGACATCTATGTCCGGGAATCTACCGCGGGAAAGGTGGCAACTACGTAGGTTGCGCTCGGAAATCGACTGGCGAGGGGAATACATGGACAATGGGGTCAGTCCCCGCCAGCGTAAATTATACGTTCTTCGTTGGAACCCTGCTGTTTGTGCGGTCAAGACCGGTCGTCTTCTGGACTCTTTACCTGTTGTGCGGGCTATCCGATGTACTTGACGGAGCTATTGCCCGAAGAACAGGAACAGCAAGCCGGCTTGGTGAAAAGCAGGATACATTTGCAGACATCGTGTTCGTGGCAATATGGATTGCCATCTTTATTCCGGCCATCAATGTCGGTGACTGGCTCAAAAAGATTATGGCCTTCTGATTATTTGTTTGGATTTTTCACAGAAGAATGTCGTCGAGAACCAGTTTCGGGACGTAGTGAACACCGTCTTTGTCATAATAGGAGAGGTACCCTGGAGCAGGGTTGCCGGAGTCGTCGAGAGGGGCGCCGGACAGGGAGACGGGCTTGAGGAAGGCGCTTTCGTCGGGTTTGCCGACGGCGAGAAGGGCCAGAGGATGGAGATTGGAGATGGAGGCGGCGCGGTCGGGATGGCCGGCAGAAACAGCGGCAGCCAGTTCATCAGGGCGGACATTCCCCATCATCAGACAATTGTAGCCGAGTTCCACGGCCTTGAGAGCCATGCTCTGCAACGAGATTCCGAGGTCAATATCAACATATCTCTCTTCAGGCAAGGTGCTGAATATCACGATAAATGCTGCCGGAGGGACACGACGGGCCTGTCCGTGGGAATAGATTCGGCACAATGCGTCGTAGTCAGGATGTCCGCTATCGGAAATATTACCGCACTGCCGGCCGGATTCCGGGCCGGAACATGACGGTCTGCAAACTATGGCGAAGCGCAATGTCTGCCTGTTCATTGCAGAGGCAATGCGGGTGTTCACCTCGACGATTGTCCTGAGATGCTCCTCAGGAACAGCCGCATCGGTACGGAAACGCCTGATGCTGCGGTTCTTGACAAGAAGGGTGTTCAGGGACGGGCCGCCGTGTTTGACCACTTTCTTAGCGATTCCGTTCCCGAACACCTCCTCGTAACGTTTTTCCAGATAATTGTCTGCCATAACTATTCAGCCGGAAGGAAGCCCTTCTGGAGCAGAACCTCGGCAATCTGGACCGCATTGGTTGCAGCACCCTTGCGGATATTGTCAGAAACGCACCAGAAATTGAGGCCTGACTTCACTGAGAAATCCCTGCGCAGACGTCCTACGAACACGTCATCGTGGCCGAGAGCGAAACGAGGCATAGGATATACCTTCTCTGCGACATTGTCCTGGACTGTCACGCCCGGGGTCTCTTCCCAGATGCGGCGGACGTCCTCGAGCTCGAAATCTTTCTCGAATTCCAGGTTCACTGACTCGGAATGTCCTCCGATGACAGGCACGCGGGCAGTCGTTGCGGAAACGCCTATGGTATCGTCTCCCAGAATCTTGTGGGTCTCGTTGACCATCTTCATCTCCTCCTTGGTATATCCGTTCTCGGTGAAATCATCGATATGAGGAATGATGTTCTGGTCAATCGGATAAGGGAATTTGGCAGCATACTCACCCCAGGCTGCCCCGCCTCTTTCGGCTTCCATCTGCGCAACCGCCCTGTTGCCGGCGCCGGTCACGCTCTGATAAGTGGAAACGACAATACGCTTGATGCGGTATTTCCTGTGAAGAGGAGCAAGCGGCAGAAGCATCTGGATGGTGGAACAGTTCGGATTGGCAATGATATAGTCGTCAGCCGTGAGGACATTTGCATTGACCTCAGGCACAACGAGTTTCTTGGTCGGGTCCATTCTCCAGCAGGAAGAATTGTCCACGACGCGGCAGCCAACGGCTGCAAATCTCGGAGCGAGCTCCTTGGAAGGGCCGCCGCCGGCGGAGAAGATAGCGAGGTCAGGTTTCGCTGCAATGGCGTCGTCCGCGCTGATTACTGTATATTCTTTGCCTGCAAATGTGACTTTGCGTCCTACGGATCGCTCGGATGCTACAGGTAAAAATTCGGTTACGGGGAAATTCCTCTCTGCGAGGACTTCCATCATTCTGGTGCCGACCAGGCCGGTCACACCTACTACTGCGACTTTCATACTTTTATGCGTTTTTAGTTTTTCATTTCAATGTTCTGGTTTTTCGCTGACACCATTGCTTCGCAATCACCCTCTCCACTCTACATCAGGATGTCATTCAGAACACCTGAGGCAGTCTGGTAGGCACCGGCGCCTGCGCCCTGCACCACGAGAGGCGAAGGATAGAACTCGGTGCGGATCAGTGCAGCATTGTCAGTACCGCAGAGCGAATAAAGCGGATTGTCCGGTCCTACCGAACGCAGACCCATCGACGCCTTGTACCTCACAGTCCCGTCCTCTCCGCGCTCGGTCACGAGCGAAGCCACGAAACGCTGCCTCAGGCCCTTCGATGCAGCCTCCCTGTAGGACGCCGCGAAAGCCTCCTCATTGGCAGCCAGTTTCTCGAAGAACTCCGGCACCTTGCCCTGGAAGAACTCCGGACCGAGAACCGGATCTATCTGTACATCAGCCTCATCTATCTCGGCCCCAGCCTCTCGGGAAAGAATCAGGAGTTTCCTCAACACATCCCTTCCGCTCAGGTCAAGCCTCGGATCAGGCTCGGAATAACCGGCCTCCTTGGCATATTTCACCACATCGTAGAACGTCTTTCCGTCCTCTCCTCCCTTATATGTACTGAAAATATAATTCATCGTTCCTGAAAGCACGGCCTCGATGCTCCTGATCTCGTCCCCGCTGTTCACGCTCCTCGCAATGGACTCGAGAATCGGCAGGGCCGCGCCTACGGTCGTCTCGTATTTCAACGACACGCCATTCTCCACCGCACTGGTTTTCAAGGCCTTATACTGTACGTACGGAGCAGCGAACGTAATCTTGTTGCTCGCCACCACCGAATATCCCCTCTCGAAAAGATTGAGATATTTGTATGATATGTCGGAAGAAGCCGTACAGTCCACGAATACGGAATTCTGCAGCGACACCTTCGCAAGCGCCTCGAAGAAAGCGTCGTTCGCTGCGGAGCGGCCATCTGCAAGCTGCCCTTCGATATTGTCGAACTTCAGGCCCTGCTTGTCGAGGATGAATTTCCTGCTGTTGGAAAGACCTGCAAGATGAAGCCTTTTGCCGGTACGCTGCGCAATCTTGTCCCTGTTCCGGGCAATGATGTCCACCAACGCCTTGCCCACAGTACCGTAGCCGGCGATGAACAGATTGATATCCTTGAACGATGACTCCTCGAAGAACTCCTTGTGAATGTAACGGATTGCCGGCCTGACATCTTCGGAAGCGAGAATCACCGAAATGTTCCTCTCAGAAGATCCCTGGGCCACTGCCCTCACGCCTATGCTCCTGCGTCCGAGAGCCGCCAGCATCCTGCCGGTGGTACCCCTCTGGTTCAGAATGTCGTCACCCACGAGGCAAACAATCGAGAAACCGGTCTCCACCTTCAGCGGATTAAGCTTGCCGAGGGAAATCTCATAAGCGAAACAAGCATCCGCCGCCTCCTTGGCCACAGCGGCATCCTTCTCCGCCACCGCCACGCACATCGTGTTCACGGAAGAAGCCTGTGTAATGAGGATGATGCTGATATTGTGCTCGCTGAGCGTCTGGAAAAGCCTGTAGGAGAATCCCGGCACGCCCACCATTCCGCTGCCCTCAAGAGAAAGCAGGGCAATATTGTCCGAATTGGAGATGCCGATAATCTTGTTCCTGCTCTTTCCTCTCGGAGGATTCTGTTCTATGAGAGTTCCCGGACCGTCCGGGTCGAAAGTGCATTTCACGTATATAGGTATGCGACCGGCAACGACCGGCTGGATGGTCGGAGGATATATCACCTTGGCCCCGAAATGGGAAAGTTCCAGGGCGGCCCTGTACGAGATATGGCTTATTAGGGAAGCCTGCGGTACAATCTTCGGGTCCGCGGTCATCATTCCCGGAACATCCTTCCAGGTCTCGAGCGAACGGGCTTTGCTTCCTACCGCGAAAAGCGATGCGGAATAGTCCGATCCACCGCGTCCGAGAGTCACCATCCTGCCTTTCTCGTCCGATGCGATGAAGCCCGGAACGATGAACAGCGACTTGATGGGATTGGAATCTATCATTGCCTGCACATTGGCGTATGTCACGGCAGTGTCCACCACATTGCGGCCGCCCTCGCTGCGGGTCCTGATTATCTCCCTGGCATCCACCCATTTGGTAGGGATCCCGACGGAAGCCAGCTTGGTGGCCAGAATACGGCTTGAGAGAAGTTCTCCGCATCCCTGGATGGCATCGAGACTTGCAGGACTCAGCTCTCCGAGCAGATATACTCCCTGCGCAATGCCGCGTAATGATGCGAACGTCTCGTCACAACTCTCACATGACTCCTCGTGCTTCTCCACCGGAAGCAGTTCATGTATTATCCGGCGATGGTTTTCCTGAAGCCCGTCCAAAAGCTCCACGTAGGAGCCGTCGCGGGCCGCCGCCATATTGCCGATTTTTATCAATGTGTCGGTGCATCCGAAAATGGCAGAGGCAATGACTATGGTCCTGTCCCTGTCCACGGCACGTGCTATGATATCGGCCGCTTTGAGCATATTGACGGCATCTGCAAGAGAACTGCCTCCGAATTTGAGTACCTGCATATATATTGTTGATTTTAAATACTTTCCAGAACCGGGCCCATTACCGCGACAAGCTGGTCATTCTCGAGAAGGAACCCGTCGTGGCCGTAATGGGATGTAATTTCATGATAGTCCGCACCCGGAATCATTGCGGCCATCTTGACGATTTCGCAAGGAGGGAATATCAGGTCGCTGTCGATGGATATTACCGTTGACTTCGCCTTGATCTTCGCAAGGGCGGCCGCCTCGCCTCCCCTGCCGCGGCCAACATTGTCGCTGTCCACGCTGTATGAGAGATAATAATAGGAATATGCGTCGAAACGTGCCGAGAATTTCCTGCCCTGGTAACGCTGATATGAGCAGGCCCTGTCAGGGAACATCACATCCTCTGACTCCTCCCACTGCTTCCTGTCATATCCGTCCTCGCATCTGTAGGAAAGCAGGGCGATGGTCCTCGCACATTCGAGACCTTTCTTTCCGCCCTCGAGACTCTCGCAGGCACGGAATGTCGGGTCAGCCTCAAGAGCCATCCTCTGGGACTCCTCGAAAGCGGTCAGCCATGGACGTACACGTGAGAGGGTGGCGATATAGACGGCGTTCCGGATGACGTCAGGGCACATCACGGACCATTCTATAGCCTGGAAACCGCCGATGCTGGCACCGACAAGCAGGTCGATATGGTCTATGCCTATGTGCCTGCGCACCTCGTCCAGCCCGTTCACGATATCCCTCACGGTAACTCTCGGGAATGTGAAATAATAAGGCTTCCCGGTGGCCGGGTCAATGCTTGACGGGCCGGTGGACCCATAGCAGGAGCCTATCATATTGCCACAGACTATGAAATATTTGTCCGTATCGAAGAACTTCCCGGGACCGACGAGTCCAGGCCACCAGTCTTCCGCATCGGAATCGGCAGTAAGGGCATGACAGATCCAGATGACCTTCATGTCCCGTGTATATGGTCTGGGTGATGTATGATATGCGACCTGAAGCCCTTCAATGCTTCCGCCCTCCTCGAAAGTGAATTTTCCGTTATGTATGTAAATATGTTTTTGCATTTTGTCTATTCGTCAGCCAAACTGCAAATATAGGATTTTACTTTGAAGATTCCTAATTAATCATTCAAGTTTCGCAAGCCGCAAATTGCTGCTTTTCAGAGGATTTATTGCTCTGTGCGAGCAAAAGGCCCGCGCGCAAATTTTGTATACGCTACCCTTTTCCTAAATCCCTTTCCCCGGGAAAGGGACTTACCATCGGCCTTCCGGCCTCAAAAGCAGTTGTTTCGCTCTGCGAAACTTAAGTAATTACGACATTAATTACGCCCGTGAAATCAGCCGGAAATGCTGCTCCTGACGGCTCCCCGGCGACCTGGCATCCTCCCTGGGCCCCAACATGGACACGCCCGGAAGATGCCGGTCAAATCGCCGATTCGCCTCATGCCGCCCTAATAAAGAAAATCGTGCCTGGCAGAGCACAGCGTGGTACGGCTGACGGCAGGTCCGTTCCTCCGCTTCAGTTAATTAATAGTAATAATTATGTATCCGCATAAAGTCCTATTCCTTTCGCAAGCCGGAATATAAAATGTATTTGACTTCAGCAAATCACACGTTCGGGCACGTGCCCGACCTTCTTGCGCAAATATAGAAAGCTTTATGAGAAAAACAATATATTTTCTTTGAAAATTTTCGTTTTAGTTAAAATTTTACTTACTTTTGCAATGCAAGCCGATTATATTATGAATTTGACAGTATACACGACAGCGTATATTGTCTTTTTTCGTAATGTATCGGCCCGAAGCATTACAGATTCAGACGCTGGATCTCGTAATGATGGGCGTTGAGACTGTTCAGGATGTCCATGTGCATGTAATTGTCCCTCTCGGCCGGGAGTTTCCCGCTGATGACATATTCGGCGAAACGGGAGACGGTATAGTAGGACTGCATGGATATCTGGCGGGTCACGAGAAATTCCACAAGTCCCTCGGTAAGGGCTTCGATGTTCTTGTCCAGGTCATCGAACCCCACCACATGACGGTCCGGAACCGGATTGCGGCGGAGATAATCGCTTATGAGGTGGATTCTGGAATTGGCCATCGTGATATGCTTGACCTCAGGATGCTCTTTGAAAAAAACATCGAGGATGCGGTATGTCTCCTGCGGATTGTGAGGAGGTATGAAGACTGAATGGACGCGGCACTCAGGATAATGTTTGCCGATATAGTCCATGAAGCCCTCCCTCCTGACCTTGTTCGGGTCGGCGAGATGGCCCGAGTCCCTCAGGATGCGGACCATGGCAATGTCCTTCACATCCATCCTGTGGGTGAGAAGGTAAGCCCCGAGACGGCCTGCCTCCCAAGGATCGGCGCCGAAATACACCTTGTAGTTCAGCCCGTCCAGCTTCTGGTCCACGAAGGCATAAGGAATCCCGCTTGCGTCAAGGCTCGCGGCAAACTCCTTCAGGGCTTCCGCGAAGACCACATTGGTGATGACACCGGAAGGTCTTGCCTCCAGGATTCTGGCGCTTTCGTTCCTGAACGACTCGACGTCATCAGGGTCATACAGGAATATTTCAGTATGGACGTCATAAGTCTGGATGGAACGGGAGCCGTCAATGAATCCCTTGTAGGCCACCGACCAGTATTCCCCTTCCTCGAATTTCGGAATGAGACAGGCGAAAGTCAGCTTCTTGTGGGATGCAAGACGGGACGCGTTCGGATTGGCGGAATAGCCCAGACGCTCCACGACCTCCCTGACTTTCTCGGCAGTTGCGGACGAGACACCTCCGCGTCTGTAGAGCACCCTGTCGACCGTGGCTCTGGATACACCCGCTTCCCGGGCTACGTCATGGATGGTGGGGATATTGTCCCTGTTGTCTGGTGTCATGTTGAGAGTGATTGTTTATTGCAAATATATAACAGATATTTCAAATTTTTATAATTATGGACTCCAAAGAAAGAATTGCCAAAGCATTGGCGGTATCCACTGACACAGTGGTATTTGAGATGGGAAGAAGAGAATATGTGAAAACCCCGGAAGTATTCACCAAATGCTTCCCGGGCCGCAAGGCCGTTGTCGTTGCCGACGTCAACACCTGGCCTGTTCTCGGCGAGGCGGTTTATAATTGTCTCAACGCCGCCGGAATCCCTGCGGACAAATACATCATCGACAAGAAGGAATTCCATGCCGAATGGAAATATGTGGAGATGACCGACAAGATCATCGAAGGCGACTATGCTGCAGCCAAGGCCCTCGAGGATGCCACGGAACACGTGGAGGCAGATCCCGAGACATTGTTCCGGGAGCCGTCCGACAGCTACAACATCCTTGTTTCCGCAGGCTCGGGCGTCATCAACGACCTCTGCAAGCTCGCATCGCACCATCACGGCCAGTCCTACCTGACATTGCCTACGGCAGCGTCCGTGGACGGATATTCCTCGTTCGGCTCATCCATAACATACCAGGGCGCAAAGCAGACATTCTCATGCCCTGCCCCTGTGGCAATCGTGGCCGACATCGACGTCATTGCAGCCGCCCCGAAGGAAATGACCGCTGCCGGATATGCCGACCTCGCTGCCAAGATTCCTGCAGGTGGAGAATGGATGATTGCCGATTTCGTGGGTTCCGAGCCGATAATCCCGGACGCATGGCATGTGCTCCAGGACTATCTCGACGGCTTCCTTTCCAATCCTGAAGGAGTGGCTGCAGGAGATCCGGATGCCATTGCAGACCTCTTCGAAGGCCTGGTACTCAGCGGATTCGCCATGCAGGCAGCCAAGTCTTCACGTCCTGCATCCTGCTGCGACCACCTGTTCAGCCACATCCTCGACATGACCGGACACAGGTATCAGGGCAAGCTCCAGTCACACGGTTTCCAGGTGGCCGTCGGCACCCTCACCATGTGCGCAGTATTCGACGAATTCTTCAAACTGGACCTTACTGACATAGACGTGGACAAATGCGTGGAGGCATGGCCTACCCTCGAGGAGGAGCAGCAGAGAGCCCTCGGCATCTTCAGCGGATTCCCTGCCCCGAAGCTCGGATACACTGAAATCACCAAGAAATACGAAGACGCAGCCAAAGTCAGGGAGGAGCTCGAAAAACTCAAGAAAGAATGGCCAGAATTCAAGGCCAGGCTGCAGGGCCAGCTCTACAGCTTCACCAAGATGCGGGATCTCTTCAAGGCAGTCGGAGCACCTTATGACCCGTCCCAGATAGGCGTCACGAGGGAGGAACTCAGGGACATGTTCCCTAAGGTACAGCTCATGCGTTTCCGTTTCAATCTTCTGGACCTTGCGAAGAGGGGCGGATTCTACGAGAAGATTGTGGAGCCTCTGTTCGCTGCGGGAGGAGCATTTGAAATCTGATGAAAACAGAGAAGAGCTTCAATTACTGGCAATGGAGAATCATCATCGGGGCGATGGTGGGATATACAATGTTCTATTTCGTCCGGAAGAATTTCTCCTTTGCCATACCTGCGCTCAGCGCGGAATACGGCATCAACGACACCAGTTTCGGAGTAATTCTCACCTTGGTGGGTCTCATTTACGGAATCTCCAAGTTCATCAACGGATTCGTTGCCGACAGGGTTAATGCCAGATGGCATCTGACCATCGCATTGTCAGCCTGCGTCATACTGAACCTGGTCTTCGGATGGAGCGCCGACCTCAGCAGATGGATAAGCGGGGCGGAATCCGGTCCTGACTTCATCAATGCAATGGTGACGACAATGGCCGTGCTCCTGATACTGAACAATGTATTCCAGGGAGCCGGTTTCGGACCTTGCAACAGGTTGATGGTAAACTGGATACCTCCGAAGGAACTGGCCACCAAGATGTCCCTGTGGAATATGTCACATTCCATCGGGGCCGGCATCGTGGCAGTCATCTGCGGAGCCATCATCGGAGGAATGGGTACTGACATGTCGGCGGACCCGGCCGTGGTGGGCGGCATTGCCGCAAATCTCGGGACCGATGTGGCTGACCCTGCAGTGATACGTGCCGCATCTCATTTCGGAGCATGGAAATGGTGCTTCTGGATTCCTGCGCTCATAGCTGCCGTGGGAGTGGCGTTCAGCGTATATTCCCTCAGGGATACGCCGGAGTCGGTAGGCCTGCCGGAACTGCCTGACACCAAGACTGAACTGGACGGGGACGACACCGGGAAGAACTATCACAAGTTCGTGATGGACAAGGTGTTCAAGAATCCTATAGTATGGAATGTGGCGGTGACCGCCCTGTTCCTGTACGTGGTCCGTTTCGCGGTACTTGACTGGGGTCCTAAATTCCTCCAGCAGGGAGAAAATCCTATTTCCCCTGCTCTCGCGGGATGGACCATCGGAATCTTCGAGATATGCGGCTGCATCGGAATGGTGACCGCAGGCTGGATAACGGACCATCTGTTCAAAGGCAAGGGACAGCGTGTCTGCACCATTGAAATGATCCTTACGGGAGTCTGCCTCCTGGCCATTCATTTCCTCCCGGAAGGCACGAATCCGGTCGTGATGCTGGTTCTCCTCGCCCTTGCAGGATTCTTCCTCTACGGACCCCAAGCCCTGTTCTGCGTGATTACCGGGAAACAGGTAACCAAGAAAGCAGCTTCTGCAGCCGGAGGATTCATCGGACTGTTCAGCTATGCAAGCGTGATTTTCACAGGCGTGGGTGTGGGAGCCCTTTCCGACAAGTTCGGACAGGCTTTCTGGAACAATCTTTTCCTCCTGATGGCCGGAGTTGCGATAGTCGGCGGACTGATCATAGCCGTCCTATGGAACATCAAGGACGACGGATATGTCCATGATAATCAATAATTTTACGGCACGGGGTCATATCCCGAGCCTCCCCACGGATGGCAGCGGAGCAACCTCCTGACGGTAAGATACATACCTTTGAACGGCCCCCATTTGCGGAACGCCTCCAATGCGTAGGCGGAGCAGGTGGGGGTAAATCTGCATGATGACGGGGTGAACGGGGAAATGCAGAGCTGATAAAACCTGATCAGGAACACGAATGGAAATATTGAAGCTTTCCTGAGAAAGCTCCATATCTTGCTGCGTCCTTCTGAAGGCTTGTCAGTCATGTGATGCGAGATTTTTCAGTATGGAGACCACCATGGCATTGACCTGCTCCTGATTCATGACCTCCTTCGTGCTGTATATGAAGAGAATATCGGTTCCGCCCCATTTCTCCTCCCCCTCACGGATTTCTGCCGGACGGAGAATATGCTTGTTGAGCCTGTATGCCTCGCGGATACGGCGCTTGAGAAGATTGCGCCACACCGCCCTGCGGAAGAACTTCTTCGGCACAGAGACCACTATCCTGTTGAACGGCAATGAATTGCACCTTCGGTAACAATATTTCAGGACTTTCTCACGCCCGTAATTACCTGCGGATAGCAAGGCATCGAGACCGTCTTTTGACGACAGCCTCTCCTCTTTCTTCAAAGTGTACCGCTCATCCACTGCTATATTGTTCTATGCGTTGTGCGACGACAGGTACAGTTCCAGGGCCCTCGCCACGGACGGTGCCTCAGGGGTAGGTGCCTGGATTTCGACCGGAAGCCCGGCCTCTTCCATAGCCTTGACAATCTGCTTGCCGAATGTCACGAACTTCACTTTCTCCGGCTTGAAGTCAGGGAAGTTCTCGAACAGGGACTTGAGGTCGGAAGGATTATAGAAGACCACGAGGTCATAATCATCTATATTCTCGTTCCTGAGATCCTGCGGAACGGACTTCACGAACACGGAAGTTGTGAAATCCAGGCCCTGGGCCTTGAAAAGGCTGGTGAGAGGTTCGACATTGCTTGAATCAGAAGTAGTTATGAGAAACTTCTCGCCCTTGTGCTTCTGGCCTATCTGATCGATGACGGAAGAAGGTGTACCGTTGCCGTAGAAAATCTTGCGCTTGCGGAAGACAATATGTTTCTGAAGGTACATTGCAACCGCCTCGGTGGTGCAGAAATATTTCATCGTCTCCGGAACCTTGACCCTGAGCTCCTCGCAGAGCTGGAAGAAGGCATCTATGGTATGCCTTGCGGAGAACACTATTGCAGTGTAATCCAGGACATTGAGTCTCTGCGCCCGGAACTCTCTCGAAGATAGAGGCTCAATAAGGAAAAAAGGTTTGAAATCTATCTGTACTCCGTACTTCTCCGTCAATGACTCATAGGGAGCCTTGTTCAAGGGCATCTCCTGCGAAATCAGAATCTTATTAATTGCCATATTCAAGTTCACAAAAACATCATTGAAGCCACCAACAACACTGCTGGCAGTATTTCCACGCTGCAAAGATACAAAAATGCTTGCAATTGTCCAGCATCCGCTGCTATAATCTCCTTCTTTCGGATCAAAAACACAATCCATAAGATCCCTGTCACATAATAAGATGCCGTGCGGACAGACAATGCAAAATCCGGAGAGAAGGCTCTCAGTATGACTAAAATCGAGAGGAATGCGGCAGCCATTATGAGGAAATCCCCACCGGCCCCGTTCGCGGCATTGAGCGTGTCACGATGAATCTTTCTCGACGGTGTGACAAGAATCAGAATTCCCCGCAATATGAAAAATGCAGTGCATACTCCGAATGTGGCGGCGGTCTTCATGCCCGGGGTGAGCCCTTCCATGAAAGAAGGCCTGAGTACGTCAAGAAGGGACAGATACACTATCATCATCAGGGCAGACGGGAGAATGAGCGCGTCACGGTCCCTGCTGAGCCTCATGTTGTATTCGAGTTCAGCCAGTTTCTTCCACCTGAAAATGCCACCGACGAGATAAGGGAGAACCGTCACGAAACGCCTCATGTACAGGACAACCAGGATTGACGCCACCGCCATGCTTATCCAGTTCACCGGTGAAGCAGACCAGTCCCCGGCATGCTGCAAGCGGCCCGGGCAGTCCATATCCGGCAGGCACGATGTCTGTCCGGCCGGAAGAAACATGTCCGAGGGCGACGCAACGTATTCCGGGAGAAGGAGTTCTCCTGACACGAAGGCGTCTGCGGCAGGCAATACCTGCAGCGTGTCCACTGAATATATTTCCGAAGGTACAGGCATTTCAATTCCCGCGTTTTGCATTGTATCCCATGGAGTTGAGCAGAGAAGTCACCTTGTCGCGCAGGTCTCCCTGGACGGTGATTTCCCCGTCCTTTGCAGTTCCGCCGACTCCGCATTTCACCTTCAGGGTCTTCCCGAGAGCCTTCAGGTCCTCGTCCCGGCCCCTGAACCCACTCACGAGGGTTACCTGCTTGCCGGCCCTGCATCTGCGGTCAATCGTCACGACGAGACGCTGCTTCGAAGGCGGAAGGGTCTCCTCCTCAGGTTCTGTTGCCTGTTCGTATTTGAAGTCCGGATTCGTGGAGTACACCACGCCGAGCCGTTGTTTCCAGTCGTTCTCCGCCATTTGAGATGTTATTTTTTGCAAAGATAAGGAAATCTATTTGTATATTCTCAAGTTTGACACGTGGTTATCGAGAAATAGGGGCCCCAGACCGCTGTAGTA
>JBJEBJ010000005.1:0-21513 GCA_051869955.1 Candidatus Cryptobacteroides sp. | reverse complement strand
GTACGGTGTTTGGACGGCGGTTCGAGTCCGCCCATCTCCACAGAAAAAGGCTCCCGAGGGAGCCTTTTTCTGTGGAGATAAGTACTTGCGTTGCAAGTACTTACTTCGCAACCCCTACCGCCAAGGCGACATCCCCTTTCAGGGGAATGCGGCCTGTACTGCTTCAACTTCCATCCGGAAGTCTCGCTAACGCTCCGCTACGGTGGCTGATGCCACCATCGGGCTTTCAACCCTCCACCATGTCCCTCCACTACCTACGCGTCACTTCTTTGTTCCTCTTAGATTAGCCCTGATAACAATTCGGGCGGAACGTAATGCATATTGTACGAATTGAGGATAATCAGTTATTGATTCCGGTTGGTGGCCATTTGCACGGAAATTTATTACATTTGCAGAAGATGCCAAAGATATGAAACATATATTCAAACTGTGCGTGGTGGCCTTGCTTTATTTCCACGCAGCGCCATCAGGCGCAAAGGCCCACAATGACAAAGGATTCTACGAGCTCAAGGGCCCCGTGAAAAGTGTAGTGTATTATCAGGCCGGCGAGTATGACAAGGCTGTCGATTTCGATATCTACGGGTATTCCAACGTTCCGGGACAATGTTATGAATATAACGAGTGGGGCTGGCCCGACAAGATAATCGAGAAGCCCGACCTGCTTACCGGAATGGTAAATTTCATGTCTTTGCTGGCTGGAGAAGATGTCTCGGAACCGCGGCTTCTTGCCATCATTTCATACGTGTATGAGGATGGAAAGACAGTTGAGACGCAGGCCTATCTGGATTCGCAGGATACCCTTGTATTTTATAGATCTCCATACACCAATGAGATTGAATACTGGACGTACGGTATTACCACATTCCGCAATACGGTTCAGGAGCGTGACAGTTTAGGCAACTGGACAAGGAGAAAGGTGAGTGCATACGCCCTCGGCGATTGCTACAAGGAGTGGCTCGAATCGCGGAATATTGAATATTATCAGCTTGAGGATGATGGGCTGGATTTGTCAATTGATGACATCATCAACAAGCCTCTTGGCAAGGTCGGAGATGCTGATGGGCTGTGGAGCCTCTGTGACGACGATGTCCGGAATTTCATCATTGCACATAAAGACTGGTCCTATCCCGGGAATACGAAAGGGCTGTGGAACAGTTTCAGGTATAATTTGGAAGGACATTATGGCTACAAGAGCCGGTATCACGGGGTCTGTCCCGTCAGCATTTATTACGATACGGACAGGGATGACCATTCAAGTATATGTTCCTGGGAATATACGTTCTATTTCGATATGGAAGGCCGAAAACCATCCGGAATGGCATACATACCTAAGCAATTCGAAAGCTCGGAACAGGAGGTCATTGATTATATGAATCAACTTCTTGCCGACCTCAAGGCTGAAGGCATTGTGATGTCTGAAATGTCCGGGAAAGGGAGAAATGCCATAGGCGAGACCTGCAAGTTCTCTTTCGGAGGAAGTGATCAGAACACTGGCTATATGGTTAAACTGCTTCAACTTAAAGACAAGAATCACGCATACCGCAAGGTAATACTTGAGATGCGCCGGAGGCAATGAATCTGGGATAAAAAAGAAAGCCCGTCCACCGTTTCCGGCAGGCGGGCATCCATCCTAAGCCTGATTACTCGATTTCAATCTGCTTTACGGTCAGCTGCATTCACTTTGCCCAATTCGTTCAGCTCGAGGAATTCTTCCCCCCGTCATTTGCCAGAAGCTGGCTGAGTGCGGTTGCAATTATAATACAAAAATTCGCATTCTATATGATTGGCTTTCAATCAAATAGAAAAATGATGCAAAATTTACGAAAAACTGATTATAAACATAGTACATCACTTTTTAGTTGAAATTGCAGGCTTTGATGCTGTCGACGATGTCGATGTAGGGTTTCATCGCCTTGTAGTCGGAGTGGCCGGTCCATTTCATTACGATGTTGGGCGGGATGCCCCGGGATAGGGCCTGGACGATGAAGGTCTTGCGGCCTAAAGCCTGATGACGATTCCGGAGACAGGGCCAAGAGTGAGGTTGTCACAAGAGGATGTGCATCGGTAGGAGGCCTTGCCGGTTGAAAGAAGCGGAGCAACGTTGCCTTTCATGCCGGCGGTCTCATGACGGTATGCTGAGATTTCGGACGAAAGGGAGAGCTTGCGGGATTCTGCTGTAGGGTTCAATGCCACAAGAATCGTCTCCTCACCGTCAGTACGCAAATATACCATCGGATAAGGATGTTCCTCATTGAAAATTGGAATGAAACGGCTGTCTGCCCACAATGCCCCGTGTTCTTTCCGAAGGGAAATCAATGACCTGGTCCAGTTCAGAAGAGAGTTAGGGTCACCGTCCTGTGACTCGACAGTGATGCTGCCGGAAGCCGTCGTTTTGGCACGTCCGCTTTCATATTCTTTTTTCCAGTCCAGATACTGGGGATAAGAATTGGCAGGAGTCCATTCAGGGCATACCGGCAGATAAATATCATCAGGGCTGCACGTGCTGAAACCGGCATTGACTCCGGAATTCCATTGCATCGGGGTACGCGCACCGGCTCGCTCCTTGCCATTATGATTCGCGCCTTCGACATTCGGCATGTCCACCAAAGAACGCATTCCGATTTCATCACCGTAATACAGAATCGGCAGAGGCATGGTCAGAATCCAGGACAACATCACTTTGAGCTGTTCCGGAGTATTCCTCGGGCCTACGTTTATGCGCAGATGATCGTGATTGCCGGAAATCGTCGCGAAATAACCCATCCCCGATGTACTTTCCACACAGTCAGTGAAATAGTCATAGTATTCCTTCAGCATATCCGCAGGGGTAGTCGTCTTGTCGATTTTATCCTCCGGCCATGGATTACCGTAAAGGTCACGTACTGAAGGCTGTCCACCGTCAAGCGAGAAATATACACCGCCGTCAGCCTGATGCTTGCGGTCAAAATACAGCCTGCGGTTATGACCCTTCGTGTTGTTCAGGTCCATATCAACATTGTAACCTGCTGCGAGACAATATTTTGGAGAGCCCCATTCGGCCATAAGCACATGATCCGGATAATTCTTGTCAGACCATTCCCTGACCTCCCGCCAGAGATTGAGAATCTCTTTCTTGTCCTTGTCATTCTTCACTAAACTGCTGGCCATGTCAACCCGGAATCCGTCCACTCCCTTGTCGTACCAGAAAGCAATGATGTCCTTCAGCTCCTGACGGACCGCCCTCGGCCCCGGAGCATCTACGCCCTGTTCCCACGGATGATCGGGATCAGGATTGGCAAAGCCGTAATTCAGGGCCGGCTGGCAGGCATAGAAATTCTTGTAATAATACTTGTCCCTCGGATAGCCGCTCTTCATCCATTTGCCGAGGGTATTCTGCATATAGTCAGGGTCTTTCAACATTGTCTCGAGATCCTGCTCGGCTTTCTTGTCAGGAAGACGGTCGGACCATATATAGTAATCGGAATACTGAAGATTCGTATCCTCGGCGCTTTGCCGGAACCATGGATGCTTGTCCGATGTGTGGCCGGCAACCAGATCCAGCATCACCTTCATGCCTTTTTCATGGGCTTTCCGGATCAGTTCCACCAGGTCGTTGTTCGTTCCGAAACGCGGGTCAACACGATAAAAGTCAATGACATCGTATCCTCCGTCAATCCAGCCCGAAACGAACAGCGGATTGAACCAGATGGCCCTGACTCCGAGACTCTCGATATAATCCAGTTCGGAAATGACTCCCCTGATGTCTCCGATGCCGTTTCCGTCCGAATCCTTGTAGGAAGACGGATACACCTGATAAATCACACCATCGCGAAGCCAGTCAGGACCTTTAGTCCAGGTCTGGGTAAAACTTCCCGGCGCAGGCTGGGCTGCCAATGTAGCACCCGCCATGACTGAAATGATTGCAATGACAATTCTTCTCATATTTCTTCGGTTCATTTCCCCAAAGTTACAACCTAATCTCCATACATCCACCAATTCAGTCCGGAAAATTTCCGCGCAGGAAGACGACTTTACCGCTTGGAAATATAAAATATGTTCGTATCTTTGCGAACAAATTCGGGATATTATGGGAGAAAATAAGGAATATTCAATGAAGCAGGAGATGCTGGCGAGGTTTGCACGGGCGCTGGGGCATCCGGCAAGGGTCGCAATCATGGATTTTCTTGCCAGGCAGTCCAATTGTTATTTCGGAGATATACACGAGGAATTGCCAATTGCCAAGGCTACTGTGTCACAACATCTTTCTGCATTGAAGGAAGCTGGATTGATTCAGGGTGAGATTGAGACGCCGAAGGTTAAGTATTGTATCAACAGGGAGAACTGGATACTTGCCCAACTCCTGTTCAAGGAGTTCTTTGGACAGGCCTTATGCAAGAGCCAGGATTGCGGATGCGGTCAATAAGATCTCTCCACGAGCTTCGCTTGGTCGAGATGACAGGGGAACCGAGTTTGGTCGGAATGACAGAATGACGTTTCTTTTCTTTTTGGAATCAATGTTCGTAAAATTACAAATAATATTAAAGGTATAAAGAAATGGAAATCAAAGTAATGGGAAGCGGCTGCGCGAACTGCAAGGCCCTCCACGCGACAATGAGCGAGGCAGCCAAAGGTCTCGGAATCATGGATGAGGTGATTTATGACACCGATATCCAGCACGTCATTGAAATGAACATCATGCGCCTGCCCGCCGTAATCATAAACGGAAAGGTGGTCTCTCAGGGACGGAAGTACTCTGTTCCGGAAGCGCAGGAACTGATCAAAAGCCAATTGCCTCGTCTGTAAACTATGGAGGCCTGGATTCAAAGTCTGCTGGATAGCACTACGGCTCCGATGCTCGTGGCACTGCTGCTTGGACTGCTGACAGCCATTTCTCCTTGTCCGTTGGCAACGAACATTGCGGCCGTAAGCTATATCGGGAAGGATGTGGCTGACCGCAGGCGGGTGTTTGCAAAGGGACTGATGTACACACTCGGAAGGACAGTTTCCTACACAATGCTGGGCGTGGTGCTCATCCTGATTCTGCACCGTGGACTAAATGTATTTCATTTGCAGAAATTCTTCTCCGGAACGGGTGAGAAAGTCATCGGACCGTTGCTCATAGTCTTCGGAATCTTTATGCTGTCCGCTGACAAGATTTCTTTCAGCGGGACAAAAGGTAACGGAAACAGGGAAGAAAAACTGGCCCGCGGGGGCCTTTGGGGCTCTTTTCTGCTTGGAGTCCTTTTCGCCTTGGCATTCTGCCCAACGAGCGCGGTATTCTATTTCGGAATGCTCATTCCTATGTCTGCTACATCTTCTTCGGGAGTCCTGTATCCGGTGGTTTTCGCCATTGCAACGGCATTGCCAGTGCTGATTGTTGCCTGGCTGATTGCTTTCAGCATCGGCAAGGTCGGGGATTTCTACGGGAAGATGAAGACGGTGCAGAAGTGGGTATCGTGGATTGCCGGCGGAATATTCATTGCAGTGGGTGTTTATTATTGTCTGTTGTTGTTTGTTTAGATCTCTCCACGCGCTTCGCTTGGTCGAGATGACAGGAAGACACTGCTTGGTCCCTTGGATAACAGGAAGAGATTGCTTGTCCCTTGGATTACATCAGTGTCATTTCGAGCGGAGTCCAAAGGACGAAGTCGAGAAATCTGTATATAATATGCTGAAAAAATTTGCTGATTGGCTGGTGTTTGGATTGTTCGGTCTGGATCCGGCTGCGAAGTTTGGGGATGCCCTTGACTTTTTTATCTATGACAGCATCAAGATTCTGATTCTTCTGTTTGTAATCAGCGCGATTATGGGCATTATCAATGCCTATCTGCCTGTGAGCAAGCTGAAGAACTATCTGCAGACTCACAAGCTGTATGGCCTGCAGTATCTGCTGGCCTCGTGTTTCGGGGCAATCACTCCATTCTGCTCCTGTTCTTCGATACCGTTATTCATAGGTTTCGTGAAAGGCGGTATCCCACTGGGAGTTACATTTGCTTTTCTGATTACTTCCCCGTTAGTGAACGAAGTGGCCGTAGCAATGTTCCTCGGAGCATTCGGAGTGAAAATCACTGTCATATACGTAGTGAGCGGCATCCTGCTGGGAATGGTCGGCGGATGGGTTCTCGGGCGGATGAGACTGGAACCGCTGCTTTCCGACTGGGTCAGGATTATCCAGAAACAGAGCGAAGCGCAGGCTGAGGAATGGGAGGAAGAGCATATTTCCATCTGGAAGTGCCTGCCCGGTATTGTCAAGGACGCCTGGGGAATAGTGAAAGGGGTGCTGATTTATGTATTGATTGGCATCGGCATCGGTGCCGCGATGCACGGCTTCGTGCCGGAGGGCTTCTTCGAGCAGTATATGGGCAAGGATAATTTCTTTGCAGTGCCAATTGCAACCATCCTTGCAGTGCCGATGTACTCCAATGCCGCCGGAATCGTGCCGATTGTGGAGGTGTTCGTTGCCAAGGGCATTCCCATCGGAACCGCCATTGCATTTATGATGGGAGTAGTGGGGCTTTCCATTCCGGAGGCCACTTTGCTCAAGAAGGTGATGACCTGGAAACTGGTCGGAATTTTCTTCGCCGTTGTCACCATCTGTATTATTGTGTCAGGGTATCTGTTTAATATAATATTATGATTATGAGAAGATTATTGTATATTGTCCTTTGTGTTGTCATGTTGGCTTCGTGTACCGGCAGAGGTAATGGAAATAAATCAGCTGCTGCCGATGTTGCCAAATCTGAATCATCGGTTAATGACCAGAGCAATGCTGCGGTTGAAGTGCTATATTTTCACGGAAACAGGAGATGCGCTACCTGCATTGCAATTGAGCAGAAGACCAAAGAATTGCTTGACGAGCAATTTGCGGACGAAATGGCCCAGGGTAAGATAGTTTTCAAGTCCATCAATTATGATGAACCGGAGGGAAAAGATCTCGCCAAGCAATACATGGTGGCAGGTTCATCGCTGATTATCAGCTCTGCCGGTGGTGAAGCCGTTGATAATCTGACCAATTTTGCATTTACGACTGCCCGTAGCCGGACCGATGAGTTCAAGGAAGGTGTCAGGACTGGTATCCGGAAACAGATTCAATCAACTCCTCGCTGAAAGGAAATTTCTTGCGTGTATGAGATGCCCCCAACAAGGCAGAGACCATGACATCGGCATATTTGCAGGCTCGAAACTGAAGAAGGGCCTGACTGGATGTTCGGCTCATACGGGAGAATTTGATCCTGAGTGGATGGCGTGGATTCTTTGCCTCGTATTATTTCTTCGGTTCCACGATGATGACATTCTTGTCATTTCTGTTGCAATCTACATATACGTGGTAATTCAAGTTTCGCAAGGCGCAAATTGCTGCTTTTCAGAGGATTTATTGCTCTGTGCGAGCAAAAGGCCCACGCGCATTTTTTGTATACGCTACCCTTTTCCTAAATCCCTTTCCCCGGGAAAGGGACTTACCCTCGGCCTGAAGGCCTCTAAAGCAGTTGTTTCGCTCTGCGAAACTTAAGGTGGTAAAAAACGGGAAAAAGATAATGAAAAGCGGAAGGCCGAATGCCTCACTTTCCTGGTTATCCTGACCACGCACAGATTGCGCTATTCGGAATAGATTTCCTCTATTTCAGCGATATAGATAGAATGAAGGCTGCCGCCCGGGCGGTCATGATACCAGGTGGAGAGCACCTCCGGGTCAATGAAATTCTCCTTTAGCATTTCGCTTTTGAACAGCTTGCGGCATACAAGAGTGAGACGGGCCTCGCCGAATCCGACTTCTCCACCTTCCAAGGATACCGGATGCAGTCCAGCCTCGGCAACCTTGTCACAGTCCCTGCCTGACTTGGTTCCGCAGATCTGCAGGGCCTTGCGGCAATCCTCACCGAAGAAACTGAGGGTCATCCTGTCCTTTTCCTCGACGAAATCGTGGGTATAGCGCTCTGGCCTGACGAAAACAACCGCCACAGGCTTGTTCCATAGCCATCCGAGACAACCCCATGAGGCTGTCATAGTATTGAACTTGTCAATCGTGCCGGCAGTCACCAGCATCCACTCCTTGCCTACAAGCTTGAATATATCCTCATTTGCGAGGATTCCGATGTCCTTTCTTTCCATGATAACTGATTCTATTACAAAAGTGATTCCATCCAGCCGACATTGTGGGCCGACCATACAGGGGCGTTGCAGAGGGACGCAAACAGGGAAACCCTCTTGTCGTTCTCACGGATTTCCACACGGCGAATCTTGCCGCTGATGGTCTTCGGAAGAGCCTTCACGAACTCAATCGAGCGCGGATATTTGTAAGGGGCCGTATTTGTCTTGACGAAAGTTTGGATTTCCTTGACGAGCTCCGGTCCCGCTTTCCTGCGCCATTCCTTGCCCAGGACAATGGTTGCCTTCACTATCATTCCCCTGACTTCGTCCGGAACACCTGTCACCGCGCATTCCACCACGGCCGGATGCTTCATGAGCACGCTCTCGACCTCGAAAGGGCTGATTCTGTAGCCGCTGCTCTTGATGACATCGTCGTTTCTGCCTATGAACCAGAAATATCCGTCCTCGTCCCTCCAGGCCACGTCACCTGTATGGTAAAGACCGTCGTGCCAGGCCTTCTCCGTCAGCTCCGGGTCACGGTAATACTCCTTGAAGAGTCCGAGAGGCTTGCCGCGAACCGTCCGGACCACAATCTCGCCGCGTTCGCCCGGCTTCGCAGGAGTGCCGTCAGGAAGGATAAGGTCAATATCATACTGCGGATTTGGAACTCCCATGCTGCCCGGCTTCGGCTCCATCCACGGGAAAGTCCCGAGAGTCATTGTAGTCTCGGTCTGCCCGAATCCCTCCCTGAGCTTGATTCCGGTAAGCTCATGGAATTTGTCATAGACAGCCCCGTTCAGGGCTTCACCTGCCGTACAGCAATAACGGAGAGAAGACAGGTCGTATTTGGAAAAATCCTCCTGAATCAGAAACCTGTACACCGTCGGGGGAGCACAGAGGGATGTAATGTGATATTGCTCAATCTTGTGAAGGATGTCGGAAGGAGTGAATTTTTCATGGTCATAAACAAATACAGTGGAACCCGCAAACCACTGTCCGTACAATTTTCCCCAAACCGCCTTGCCCCAGCCGGTATCCGCAATCGTCAGATGCAGGCTGGTCTCGTCAAGATTGTGCCAATAAACCCCTGTAACGAGATGTCCGAGCGCATAAGTATGCGGATGGGCCACCATTTTCGGCTCTCCGCTGGTGCCGCTGGTAAAATACATCAGGAGGATATCGTCATTGTCATTTACACGTTTGGGACGGACGAACTCGGGAGCGGATACCCACTCCTTGTGGAAATCGTGGAATCCTTCAGGGACTTCAGGTCCGATGCTGACCAGAATGCTGACCGAAGGACTCTCCGGGAGGGATTTGAGCACATGGTTCGTAATCTGGGTCTCCCCCGCACAGACTATGGCCTTGATGTCCGCCCTGTTGTTACGGTATATTATGTCTTTCTCTGTAAGCATGTGGGTTGCAGGTATGGCTACGGCGCCCAGCTTGCTCAATGCCATCATCGAGAGCCAGAACTCATAACGGCGCTTGAGCATCAGCATGACCATGTCACCCTTGCCGATGCCGAGTGAACGGAAATAGGATGCCGTCCTGTCAGACTGCTCCTTGATGTCGCGGAACGTGAAGCGGATACACTTGCCTTTGTCATTGGTCCAGAGAAGGGCCAGCTTTTCCGGAGCCTCCTCCGCCCATACGTCCATGACGTCGTATGCGAAATTGAAATTCTCAGGGACATTGATGTGGAAATTCCTGATGAAGTCCTCCTGGCTCGTGAAGGCAGTCTGGTTCAAAAATCTTTCAATCATTTATCGGATGCGTTTTAGTACAATACAAAAGTACTCTCAGCCCCCGGAAATCCGAAATCATTGTGGCGAACCGGAACAATTCTGTGGTGATTGGCCCCGTGAGACGGTTAATGTGGCGATTTCCGCATATTTGTGGTGAATTTTTAAAGAAAAGTATTGACTCGTACCTGAGGATACACATTATCTTTGCATCCGAACATGAAGAAGCGCTTATTTTATGGACAAAAGAATCAAATTATCAATCGGAGAGTTCTCCAAACTTTGCGGAGTGACTGTAAAGACTCTGCGCCATTACGAGAAGACCGGGCTGCTGAAGCCCCACGATATTGACCGGCGGACAGGATACCGCTATTACACAGTATCCCAGATGCAGGCAATGATGCGGATACGCGCCCTAAAGGGACTCGGCCTGAGCTTGGATGAAATCTACGAGCTATCCTGGGAGACAAGAGGAGGAAAGTGCACGATGTTCTTCGAGCCGGACCCTGAAATGCTCAGGGGAAAGCTTGCTGAATGCGAGGCTGAACTCGCCAGACTCGAACGCCGGAAACAGGCTCTGCAGAAAATGCTGGACTCTCGAAAAAAGAAAGAAGAAATGGAAAAATTCTACACTACATCACTTCCTGAAATAACGGTGGCTTCCTACAGGGCAGAAGTGGACGGATGGACCTCATTGATGGGACTATGCCCGGAGGTAATCGGACCGGAAATGGCCAAGGCCGGATGCACTTGTCCGGAACCGGGATATTGCTATGTCATAGACCACGACGACGAGCACAAGGAGACAGGCAAGGACCTCGAATACTGCGAGCAGATTGAGCGTATTCCGGAAGGGGCACAGGCAGTGGAGGCGAACACCTCTCACGGAGTGCTCAGGTTCAGAAAAGTGGCAGC
The DNA here is from genome assembly GCA_051869955.1 of Candidatus Cryptobacteroides sp. GTDB lineage: Bacteria > Bacteroidota > Bacteroidia > Bacteroidales > UBA932 > Cryptobacteroides. The sequence goes on along the minus strand of JBJEBJ010000005.1, from coordinate 10,786 downwards.
CGTGCCGAAGGCCGTATGCATGAAAGTATACGGACCGTACGACAGGCTGCCGGAAGGATATGCCGAAATCTATGCCTACATCGAGCAGAACGGGCTTGAGATTGCAGGTGAAGCCCGCTGCAGCTTCGTGGACGGCATCTGGAACACTGAAGATCCCGAAAAATGGATGTCCGTGTTCCAGATACCGGTCAGGTAAGGCCGTCACTCGTTTTTCAGTGACTCGACAGGGTCGGAAAGGGCGGCTGACATGCTCCTAACTGTCACCACGGCAAGAGTGATGGCGAGCACGACGGCGAGGGACAATGCGAATATCCACCAGTGCATCGGCATCCGGTAAGCAAATGTGCTGAGATATAGGTCGCTGACGTACCAGCTGATAGGGGCGGCCACGACGAAACATATCAGGACAATCCTAACGAACCTGACATTGAACATCGCGAGCACGTCCCCCACGGTGGCCCCGTTCACCCTCCTGATACCTATCTCCTTGCGTCTGTATTCGGCCTCAAACATCACGAGGCCGAATACTCCCATAAGGGAGATAACAATGGCTAACAACGTGAAAAGCAACAATATACGTGACATCTTGCGCTCCCGTCCGTACTGTGAGTCGAGCTTGCTGTCGAAGAAAGCCACATCTATCTCATCCTTCGGTACAGAAGGGTCCAGTTCATTGAGCTGCGTCTTGATCCAGTCCATGACTGACGGCATGTCAGCACCGGCCCTTGTCCTTACGTAGAGAGTATTTAGAGATTTCCACGAATTCTTTCCGAAAATGTAGAGGGCGAACGGCTCGACGCTCTTGGACAATGGCCTGTAGTTGAAGTTCTTGCAGAATCCTGCAATCTCCGTATCATCCTGATGTCCGGTCATCTTGTCATCCAGGGTCAGGCCGAATTTGTCCCGGGCAGCCTCATTGAAAATGAAGACTCCGTTCTCGCAGACCTCGTCGCTTTCGGTGAAATCACGTCCTTCCACGATATCTATGCCCATGAATCTCAGGAAATTCCAGCTCACGGGATAACATTGGAAATTGACCCGTTCGCCCTTGAATTCCATGCCCCATCCCATTCTTCCGGCTGCGACGATATCGCCATTGGCCCAGGTGACATCGACAATGTCAGGATTAGCTTTCAAGGCTGAGGATGCGGTTTTCCTCATATCGGCAATCTTGTATGACGTATAGACCTGAAGCAGCTTGCTCCGGTCGAATCCCATATCAAATCGAAGCATGTACTGTCTCTGCATGGTCACGAAGCATGCACTGATTATCAACACAATGGACACCACGAACTGGAAACAGATGAGCCCGTACCTGAAAACCTTGCCCTTGGAAGCCGTTCCGAAACTGCCTTTCAGGGCGAATGCAGGTGCGAAAGATGTGATATACAGTGCAGGGTAAAGTGATGATACGATGGCGAGGACAATGCCTCCGGTGACAGTATATACAGCCACAGCGATATTATTGGAAATCAGGGCGCTGCATGTAATCAGGGAAGCCAGTGTACTGCTGCAGAACATCTTGACGAGGCCGGAAGCCAAAGCAAGTGCAATCGCAATCATCACCACCGACTCGCACACAAGCCCTGCGACGAGCCTGCTCCGTGATGCCCCAAGTATCTTCCTGGTATTCACGGATTTGAGGCGTACCGGCACAAGTGCGAAGAAGAAGTTGATGAAATTGATGAATGCGATGGCAATCACGAGGATGGCTATCGCAAACAGCGTATATGTCGTGGTCTTGCTGCCGCTGATACCGGGACTGGACAGAGTCTTCTCGAAATACATGTCCTTGAACGGGAAGAGCTTGATTTTCAGTCTGGATTTGCTTTCCTCGATGTCTACATCGGACACTTCTGAACCTTCCTCCTCCGCCATATTGAGAAATATCTTCACAATATGGTCGAAGGCCTGCTGCTCGAACGCCTCCTTGTCCTCCTCCGAACGGAGTTTCACAAAATACGGATAGCTCCACTCGCTGAACTCCTCCATGGACTCGTCCCCGATGTTCACGAAACAATCGGCAGCATGAAGGTCACAGTTCTTCGGAAAATGCCTGTAAACAGCTGCAACATTATATTGCTGCGTCTTGCCGTTAGCATTGCTATAGAGCACGTCGCCTGCATGGAGTCCGGTCTCCTTTGCCTTAGTATCGGAAATGACCAAGTCACTCCACGGGGCGAGATTATCCATGCTGCCTTCAACGGCTTCCACTCCGAACACCTTCAATGCCCCGATGGAAAGATTGCTGCGATTGAGGAAAAAGGCCCCGCTTCCGTCTTCATTGCGACTGTACTTGTCCTGGAATGTATTCACCAACGCGGATGTCCCGCCATATTCCACGCACGGTACGTTGTCGATTACCGACTCGCACAGTGGTCTGGAAAGCCATGGCATCCAGTTCCCGGGGGTGTACCAGTCCGGCACGGTAATCACAAAAATCCTGTCCGAATCTTTTATCTTGCGGTTGTATCCCAGGTCGAAATTGACCTGGACCATGATTATGTACAGGGACGCGAACGCCATGGCCATCCCGATAATATTCAGGACCGTTGCCGCGGCATTGCTTTTCCCGCCTGTGAAAATTCTTATTGACATTATATATTTTCTTTACAGTTCATTCTGGACATCGCTGACGATTTCACCGTCGAAGAGATTGATGATGCGCTGGGCGACGGCAGCATCTTTCTGGGAGTGGGTCACCATGACGATGGTCGTACCCTCGGTATTGAGCTCGCTGAGAAGGTCCATCACCTCACGTCCGTTCTTCGAGTCAAGGTTACCGGTAGGCTCGTCGGCCAGGATGAGTTTCGGGTTTGAAACTACAGCTCGTGCGATTGCAACCCTCTGCTGCTGTCCACCCGAGAGCTGCTGCGGGAAATGCTGGGCCCTGTGGCTGATGCTCATTCTCTTGAGGATGTCCGTGACACGTTTCTTGCGCTCCGCAGCACCGATATTGAGGTATCTCAGAGGCAGTTCCACATTCTCGAACACATTGAGCTCGTCGATAAGGTTGAAGCTCTGGAACACGAATCCGATATTGCCCTTGCGGAACTTGGTGCGGTCCTTTTCCTTGAGTTTGGAGACCTCCTGGCCGAGGAGTTCATAGCTGCCGCCGGTCGGATTGTCAAGGAGGCCGAGGATGTTCAGCAATGTAGATTTGCCGCATCCTGAAGGTCCCATGATGGCAACGAATTCTCCGTCGCCGATTTCGAATGATACATTGTTCAATGCAGTTGTTTCGATTTCTTCTGTGCGGAATACTTTGCACAGGTCTGTAACTTTAATCATAATTTATTGATATTTAATTGTTTATTATTCAGTTTTGATTCCTTCCGCCGGATTGCGCATCACGGCCTGCACTGTCTGCCACAACACGGAAAGCACGGCAATGAGCAGCGAGCTCGCGCAAGTGAGAATGAAAATCCATGCACTTAATGGAATCCTGTAGCTGAAGCCCTGCAACCACTTGTCCGAAATAAAAAATGCAACAGGGACGGCCACTATGCATGACATCAGGAGCGGAGCACAGAACTTTGTCAGCATCAGCACTATCACCTCACGTACACTGCCACCCATTATCCTCCGGACTGCCACCTCGTTCCTGCGCTGACGTATGAAGAAAAGCGAGAGTCCGATGAATCCGAAGATGGAGATAAGAAGGGCAATGCCCGTGAACATCAGGACAATATGCAAGACATTCCTCTCTTCCTCGAACTGAGAGGCGACTTCATCTTCCAGATTCTGCACCACCCAATCAACATCGTTCCTGTCCGTGAGAACCTCCGCTACGGCAGCTTTGATGGTCCTGAAGGCTTCCGGAGAACCGTCTGTCTTGACTACTAGGTCAGGATTCTTCATCGTTTCCGGATTCTTTGGATATATCTCAAATTCACCGATATCAGCCAGGATATTACCCTTATGGAAATTCTTTATCACGCCTGCGAGCTGTTCGATATTTCCTCCCTGCCACTGAATCTCACGATCCGAATCAGATATACCGAGGGTCTCCTTCATCCTTTCATTGATGAAAACAGATCCTTCGGGAGCACCGTAATCATTCAATATCTCCACTCCGTAAATCTCCATTGCCTCCTTGTCGAGACTCGCCTGATATATCAGATGAGTGGCGCCTTCCCTGTCCTTCATCAATCTCATTGACGACATTCCCATGGAAAGACAACTTCCGCGGCTGAAACCGATTCTCTCGACACAAGGAAGTTGCCGGAGCGTGGACAATATTGCCTCAGAGTCACCCGGCTCATCCGGTGAAATGAAAAGCACATCCTTGGAATTGATTCCGAGAGGCGCATTCACAAGTCCGTTGATCTGCAGCGCGACCACCAATGACAGGGTAAGCATAACGACAGTGACAAGATTCTGGAGCATTATGAACGCCCGGCTGAAAACCATCTTCGACTTGTAGCGGAAAGTTCCCTTCACAACATCAATTGGCTTGAAAGCTGAAATTTGGATTCCAGGAATGATTCCGGCAAGCAGTCCGGTAACGAGGATGAAACAGATGCAGGTGCATGCCGTCCCCGGAGTCAGGTCATTCTCAAGCATTATCCTGCCGCGGAACATCGACGCCATGTCGTCCTGGAACAGGAATGAGAGTCCCAGGCCTATGAGGAAGGAAATCAAGACCATAAGGATTGATTCCCCTACGAGTTTGATTATCACGTTGGTGGAAGAGCTGCCGAGCAGCCTTCTCGTGGCCATCTCCTTGGCTCTCATCCCGGTATTGGCCACCGTCAGGTTGATATAATTGGTGACGGCGAAAAGAAGAATGGCAATGACGGCGCTGAGCAATATTACAAGAAGCCCCTTGTTGCCTTTTTCCAGACCTGATCCGTCATTCTGCTCGTCGAACATTACCTTTCTGAGAGGAGTGAAAGAGGCAGTCGTCTTCTCGACATCGACGTCAAACTCCATCATCGGGATGTCCTCTACGAGAGTGGACCAGATTTCGTCCGCCTTGGAATCGAGTTCTGAGCCATTCTGAAGAAGGTAAAATGTCTTGAAGCATCCGTGGCTCGTGCTTACGAAGCACTGAGGGGTCATTTCGTAACCCAGAATCTGAGGATGCCTGTTGATGGATGCGATGATTTTCGTGTCATTCGGAAGGACGGTCTTGTCGAAATCCCTGACCACTCCGCTGACTGTATATACAAGGGTGCTGTCGTAGGGATCCTGAGTCCCGTTGTTCATGAATACCGAGCGCATGCCGATTATCCTGAGCGGTTCTCCCATAGGGTCCTGGCCCGGGAAAATGGCGTCCGCCAGGCTTTCTGTGATGACACACTTGTCCGGGGATGACAAGGCATTTTCAGGATTGCCCTCCACGAAATCGTACGAAAACATATTGAAAAATGTCGAGTCCACCAAAAGCATGGGATTCCCATCCACATCCCTGAAACTCTCCTTGTCAGACCTGATGGTACCTCCATGGCTCACCACGCAGCAGGTATTCTCTATTTCAGGAAACATCCGGCCAATCTTCCAGGACTCCTCCGGCCACGTCATATAGTCACCGGAGCGTCCCATGAGGACAATCCTGTCCTTGTTCGGCTGTGAGGAGCCCGTGCTGAACTGCCGCCATGTGTAATCCCCTATCAATATCACGAACATCAGGGCCACTGACAGTCCGAGGACATTGATCACCGTGTAATAAGGATTCCTCCTCAAAAATCTCAGGAAACTTTTCATATTCTATTCATTCTTAAGCGATTCAACAGGATTTGAACGGGAAATGCGAAGGCTGTTCAGGACGACTGTGGCGGCGGCAATGACGAGGATGAGCACGTCGGCCGCAATGAAAATCAGAGGGGAAAGGCTGATTTTCTCCGCGAAATTCTCTAACCAGACCTTCGCCGCGAACCATGCACCTACATCTGCGAGCACAGCCGCTGCCATGCCCAATTTCATGATTTCCACTACGAACAGGCCGAGTATATCCCGGATGGATGCACCGTTTATCTTCCTGACAGCCATCTCCTTGCTTCTTCTCTCCGACTCGTCCCGCACATATCCCACAAGTCCGAACAAGGCTATCAATATACATATCAGGCAGCCGGAAAGCACCGTATTGCGCATCTTCCTCTCGTCTGAATAGGCCTCCTTCATTTCATCCTTGTAGGCCTTGAACACTATATCCCTTTCCGGGAAAGCCTCTTTAAGGACTGCATCGGCCTTGGCCATCATTTCCCTGTCAACCACATCCACCTTGGCCAACAGATATGGCATATAGCCATCTCCAACCTTGGCGCAGAACTTCACGCTCGCCCGTTCGTCCGGATTGGTCAGGTTCCTGATACGGTAATCCTTATATACCCCGCAGACTGTCAAGGTCTGGCCATTGTTGCTATGTTCCGTGATGTAAATCTGTTTGCCTACAGCACCGTCGCTCCAGTCCTCGAATTCAGCCATCTTCTCGAGAAATCTCTCACTTACAGCCACTTCCGTCGGAGTCTGCGGGTATCGGCCCTCAACGAACGGGATTCCCATCATTGCAAAAAGTCCCTCGGTGCCTTCATACTGGTCGGCGATGTTGAAAATCTCGCGTATCGGGTCCTCCCACAGGAATACATTGTTTCCCGAGGACCACTCAATCGGAATTGTATAGCTCATCTGGACATCTTCCACGCCCGGAATCGTGCGCAGTTTGTCAATGACAGATTGATGTACCGAAAAATCTGTTCCCCTGAGGTTTGCAAATATAAGATTCTCATATTCATAGCCCGGTTTGTCGTTTACAGCCTTACTGTATTGGAGTCCGATGACAATGACCAAAGCCATAAGGAATGTACAGGCGCATATCTGCGCGAAAAGCAGGGCGAGTTTCCATACTCTCTTGTTTTCCTTGTAGTTGCGAATTGCAGAGGCAATGGGAATATTGGAATACAACCGCGCCGGAACGAAGGCTGCAACAATGAACACCATTGCCACGACTGCCGAAAGGGCAATAATGGTCTGGTGTACGAACAATGCTTCCACAGGGACTCCGACAAGATCACCGATGACAGTCCGGAAAGCGAGAATCAGCAGGGCGGCAACGGCAAGGGATGCAATGACATCCACAGCTGCCTCCTTCATCATCATTCCGTATATATTAGCAGTGCCTGCACCATAGCATTTGCGCACACCGACTTCCCTGGAGCGGGCCACCATCGCTGAAATCACGAACAGGACATAGTTCAGAAGGGAAATAGCAAGCAAAAGCACAGAGACAATGCCGAGAATAATCAGCATATTCCTCACATTATCCTCAGACGTATGCCGGCTTGCGAGAGGTGCAAGATAGTACCATATTTTAGAACCGGACTTTTCTATCTCCTCAAGCGGCTGGTTCTTCTCCTGCATGAGGCGGATTGCAGGGTCAAGCATCTTGTAATCAACGCCTTCCGCAAGGCGGACATATCCTCTGTACCGGTCGTTGCCGAGCCAATTCTCGGTGGAGCTCTTGCCGTACGATTCCATTGATAGCAGGATGTCGTATTTCTGGGAGCTCTGGTAAGGGAAGTCCTCGAACACACCCGCAACAGTCATCTTGTACCCTTCATATTCATCGCTCTCAATCACTTTGCCGACTGCTTCCCGGACCCCGCCGAGTTTTTCGGCAAACGTCCTTGAGACCATCAGGTTGGCGGCTACGGAAAGTGCCTGTTTCGGATCACCTGCGAGAATCTTTGCCGGGAAGACATCGAAATAGGATGTGTCGGCAAGAATCAGGTCGCCGGTTATCACATTCCTGTCCTCATCCTTGAAGCGGTCGCTTTCCACAAGGAATGTCGTCCTTGTTGCATATTCCACTCCCGGCACATACTGCCTGAAGCCGGGTGCTACCGCACCGCTGACCTGGCCGTAATCGTTGTCGTGTCCCTGCTGGCTGTAACCAGTCCTGATCTGATATATGTCCTGCGAATCCCGGTAGCAGCGGTCGTAGCTCAGCTCGAAGCAGATCTTCGCTATGAGTATTATGCTGATAGCCAGGCCGATGCCGAGAGTCAGGGATTTTATTGCAATATCTTTTGGTTTCATTCTGTTCGTTTCTAAAATACCAGGACTTCATTGTCACCGAAGGAGTCATAGCCGGAGGTAATGACCTTCTCGCCGGGATTGAGACCCTCCAGGACTTCGTAATACTGAGGATTCTGGCGCCCGATGCGGATTTCACGTCGCACTGCCTTGCCGCCGTCAGGAGATACTACGAAAATCCATTTGCCACCGGTCTTCTGATAGAATGTTCCTCTCGGGACAAGGACTGCTGTCTCAGGCTGGCCGAGCTGCAGGTTCAGATAATAGGTCTGTCCCGTCCTGATATTGTCCGGAACCTCACCGCCGAACTTGAAATCAGCCTTGAACTTTCCGTCGCGAACCTCCGGATAAACCTTGCGGATAACGGCATCATAGGAATCATTCTGCCTCTGGAATGTCGCGGAAAGGCCCGATGCCACGCGGTCAATATAATGCTCATCTATCTGGGCCTCAATCTTGTAACTGTCAAGATTATTGATCTGCCCGATCTTGGTTCCGGCTGATACTGACTGGCCCAGCACCACATCCAGAAGACCGAGTTCCCCGTCAATAGGAGCCTTGATTGTCAGATTGTCTTTCCTGCGGCGGATCATCAGCATATTCTTGCGCATATTGTCCAGGCTCTCCTGCATCTGGTCAATCTCCACGGCCCTGTACAGGCTGTCCTGCTTCGCCCTGTCCTTAACCAACTGCAACTTGCCCGCAGCCAGCTCATAATCCTCCTTGGAAGTGAGATAATCCTCACGTGCAATCAGCTTCTCCTCATACAACGACTTGTTCTGCAGATATTTACGTCTCAACCTGTTGACATCCGACTGGAGCTGGAGCTGGTCCTGCCTCAGTGAAAGCTTCTGCTGTTCCATGGAAATGAGAGTGTTGCGGAGGATGTTCTCCTTCTCGGCAAGCTCGGCCTCGGAATTCAGGATCTGCAGGTCGAGATTGTCATTGCTCAGGCGCAATATCTCGTCACCTACCCTTACGTGAGACCCTTCCTCAATGATGATTTTCTCCACTACCCCGCCTTCCTGCGGGCTGATCTGCACGGTGGTCATCGGCTGTACCTGTCCGCTGACACGGATATAGTCATTGAACTCTCCACGGGTCACTTCACTGATTGTCAATGAGTCACCGTTTACCCTGAGAGTCGGGGAACCGTCCCTTAGAACAAGCCAGAGAATGAAGATGGCCAGCATTCCAAGTCCCCAGTATGGCAACGCCTTCTTGGTAAATGCGGCAGCAATGCCTTTTTTCTTTTCGATAATCTTATCCATAGTTACATTATTTTTCAAAACTGATCGATATAAGGAATACCGTTGTAATAATCCACGACACTGCGCTTCAGATAGAACTGCAGCAACGAATTCAGGCGCTCGGCCTTGGCATTCAGATAATTGTCCGCAGCCTTCTGGTAGTCCAATACCGACACGAGGCCCTCCTCGTATTTCCTCCGGTTCAGGCTCCATGCAACTTCCTGCACGTCCTCCCTGCGCTGTGCCTGCAGGTAAGCCGCAGAAGCTCCGTCCCTGTCCTGCACGGCCCGGTGGATTTCAGCTTCCACTTCACGCATCTTTCCCTCGTAGTCAGCATTTGCACGCACATAGGCATTCTTCTTTCGCCTGAGATTGGAAACTCTTGAGAATCTGTCATATATAGGGAAAGACAATGAAAGCTGGAGATATTCTCCCCCATTATTCTTGAACTGGGTATGGAAAGGAGTAGCGACATACCCCTCTTTGCCCGGATAGGTATAGTAGCTCGTGGACCAGCCCCCGTAGAACGAAAGCGACGGGGTGAATCTCCATTTCGCGGTCTTGAGCTCGTAACCAGCATTTCGCATTGTATTCTTCGCTATCTGGACGGCAGGATTCAGTTCCGCGAGCGCAGTATAGTCAATATCGGAATTCTCCTGCATGAAAGAGCGGCCGTAAGGATCCTCATAACCGTCCGCAACCATACCTGCATCCACATCCAGACTGTCCTGTGAAGGCCAGAACATCAGGTCCTTCAGGGTGACATAGGCATCGGCAAGCTTGTTCGATGCATCAATGTATTTATAATTCCAGTCAGCGAGGTCGGCTTCCATCTCCACCACGTCGGCGTAGCCCTTCTGTCCGAGTTCCTCCTGCTTCCTGACAAGGGAGAGAGCTGATTCGGCAGTGGTCTTCTGGGATTCGAGAATCGATGTCAATTCCTTGTAATACACCACATTATAGAATGCTTCCATGGTAGCGAGACAGAGCTGGTCAATGGTCTGTCGCTCTTTGTCAAGCCCCATCTGCACCGAGGTCCTGGCAATCCGGATATTGTTCACGGCCGAGAAACCGTTGAAAAGCGTGATTCCTCCGGAAAGGGAGTAGCCGTTATTGAAAGACGTCAATGAAACATAGGTATTGGTCTCCGGGTCAACTGAACGTCCGAAGTTGTAATAGCCGTAGCTTCCTGCCTCCACAGAAGGGGTGAAAGCCTTGAGAATGGCCTCGAGCCTGTCAACGCGTGCGTCAGAAACCTCGGCCCCGCTAATCAGCACCTTGTAGGAATTGTCCACCGCATATTGCATGCACTGCTTCAATGTCATTTTGCCGCCTGCAGGCTCCTGTGCGGAAACTGTTGTTCCGGAAATTGCCGCAACGGCCAGAGTCAATATTGAAATACCGAATCTTTTCATCCTAATTATGATTTTGCCAATCATTTAACGCCGAATTCAATTTGACAGTGCAACAGCACCATCAGGTGTAAAGTTATACATTTT
>JBJEBJ010000004.1:0-4372 GCA_051869955.1 Candidatus Cryptobacteroides sp. | reverse complement strand
GGACGACCGAAAAAAGTGAATATAGTCTAACTGATTGGGAAAATATTAATTAATGGGGAAAACTAATGACGGCCTACAGCTAAAACTAGTATGACAACTATACGCCCTGACCTGTTCCTGGGCTCCCGGCCCCGCCGGCGTGACGATAGTGACGGTCAGATAGATTCAATTCGGCGGATTTGGGAGATGATGCCGTGGAGGGCGGCGGTGTCCATGTTCTTGACACGGGATATCAGTTTCAGGTACGGGAGGGAATCCGGGCTGCCAAGTCCCTCACGGAGAGACGGTTCCATCAGGTCGAAGGATTTGGAAATCTGGCCCCCGAACAGAAGACATTGTATCCTGTGCTCTGCGAGAATTCCCTTGAGGGCCCCGGCCAGAATGCTTCCGGCATCCAGGAAAGCCTGCAATGCGGCATTGTCCCCGGACCTTGCCCTCGACGCGATGTCTGCCACGGAAACCGACTCGTCCATATCTCCGGAAAGAGTCCTGTAGCCGCGCAGGAGACCGCGCTTGGAGACGAAATCCTCCAGAATCCCGTCACGGCAGGGCATACGATAGATTGTCACGGCAGGAGACCCCATCGGGGACAGAGGAATCTTGCCTCCGGAAGAAAGAGCGAAGCCGAGCCCCGTCCCGATAGTAACTATGGCGGCATTGTCATACTCCTTGGCATAACCGCATCTCATCTCGCCCTTCAGCGCAGCAATCACATCACTGTCGAACACCACGGGAACATTCTCCGGCACATCCGGAAGTCCGTGTATAAAAGCCTTGAAATCAACCCCGTACACAGCCTGGAACTTGTGCGTCATGAGAGGGATCCCGTTGGCATAGTCGAACGGACCGGGCACCGTAGCACCTATCCCGGCCAGCCTGAGGCCATGCGCGGCAAGCAGCGAAACGCCCTTGCCCACGGACATTGACAATGCACCGAGAATCTCCTCCGCAGTCCCTTCGGAACGCATCGGGAACTTGAATTCTTCCTCATTGAAGACTTCACCGGACGGACCGGCGATACTTCCCTTCACGAAAGTACCGCCGACGTCCAAAAGGATATATCCTTCAGAAAAATTATCAGAGCTGCACATCTTCAAAACCGTCTCTGAGCATGGTCTTGTGGATGCAGATAGGCTCCGTCCTGAGATTCTCTATCACATAACGGCCCATATCAGCAGGTACGACCACGATATCCATGAACTCCGCGTCGAAATATCTCTCCGGATTCTCCACGGAACGGATTCTCACACGCTCGCCGTCAACGAGGGAAAGCACATGGAAACGTCCTCTGGTGTCATCCTCGATACTCTTCTCGAATTCCAGCCTCCTGAGAGAGAAATAAAGCAGTTCGTGCTCTCCGATGATTTTCTCGCACCATCCTTCGCCCTGACGCGCCACGCGAGGCTTTTGCACGATGTTCTCGCGCACCCAGGACGTCTTGCGGCCGAACTCCAGATTGCGCTCCCCATACCATGTATGTATAGGCCTCGGCTTGCCGTCCAGGTCCTTCCTCAGATAGTCATAAAGCTTGTAGGTGTAGGAGCCGATGGTGAGACTGCCGATCTCGAGAACCACCTGGTTGCGTCCCGAAGAATGGATTGTCCCGGCAGGGATCATCACCTGGAGACCCGGCTTGGAGTCCTCGTAGCTCACATATTTCATGTAATCGAAAGGTTCATGCTCCGTGTCGGCCTTCTTGATTTTCTCTATGAACTCGTCCGTGTCGCAGTCGTCGCGGAAACCGATGAAGGTCTTTGCATCGTGACCTGCAGCAACCACGTAATAGCTCTCGTCCTGGCGGCCGAACTCGTCGTAATTTTCCTTGTTCCACTTCGAGCCGGAATGGCACTGGATGGACATATTGCCGTTGCTGTGATAGGAATCGTCATAGTTGAAACGGATAGGGAAATATCCGCCGAATTTCTTCACGCAAGGCTCACCCATCACCGCTACGCCCTCTTTCTGGAGGAAAGTGAAATACGGAAACTCAACGAGATTGTCCCCGACCTCAACAACGACACTGACTTCCATCGGAATGAGGTCGAATACCCAGGCACAGTTCTTCATCGTGTCAGGCAAGTTGCGGAGCTTCTTCACGTATGTGCCGCCCCAGACACCTTCCAGATATACCGGCTTGCAGCGGAATGGATATGAGGCAAGTCCGGACAGGATATCCTCCATGGTCTCGCGGCTGAGGAGCTGCATGTTGTCCAGATTGTCAGAAGGTACGTACCAGTCCAGCACCTTATTCTGCAGGAGTTCTCCCCTGAGCTTCACAGCCATCTCGAAATCAGCATAATAGCAACGGCGGATCACCCTGTTGGGCTGTTTTGCCACCTTGTCTCCGTAGTTGGCGAACTGGCCCCTCCTGATACGCAGGATGGACTCCTTCGGGGTAACGTCGAGATACATCTTGATATCATAGAGAGAGCGCAGGTCCCCGATGAGGCAGCCGTAGCCGTAAACCACATACACTTTGGCCTGTTCCGCATTTTCGGAACGCACCTCACCGAGTCTCTTCACGAACTCCGCCTTGGCATTTTCGTCAAGAATGGCCTGATAACCGCCCTTGAACACCCTTCCGTAAAGCAGGGTCGGGTCCTTCGACTTGTCCCACTCCAGATAAGGGTCTATCATATCGTTGATTTCCTTTCCGGACTTGTAAATCCCGGAGAAAGGAACAGCAACCATGTTTATGCCTTTCAGCAGAAGCTGCTGCGACAATGTGTTCACCAATCTGGTCCAGTCGGCGGTAGTGTATCCGTCCATCGCCACTACAATGTTGCGGCTCGGCTCCGCACCGATACGGCCCGCAATCAATGTTGCAAGCCTTGCTGCGGACTTGAGAGTGCCGCTTGTGACTCCTTCAACCGTCTCCTTCCTGAGAACCGGGCGGTTCACCGCACGCGGATCGTCATAAGGGAACGGGTTGTACATAAAGCTCATAATCTGTATCTATTTGTTAATTATACAATTTCATGATATTCGAAGCCCATTGTGGCGGCCACTGCCTCGAGCTCCTTGCGCCAGTCTCCGTCCACCACTCCGAAATGCTGGGTGGAACCAATCTTCAGGACCTGCTCGAAGAACCTCTCCACAGGAACGACCGGCTTGAAGATACTGTGGGAATAGGTCGCGAGAAGATGCCTGCCCGGGAGAGACTCGGCCATTCCGCAGATCAGCTTGTATTTGCCGTTGTCCTCGATCAGCTGGGCAAGGGTCTTCATGCCTGGAGAAATACGGTACCATGCGAACGGTGCACCGGCATGTTTCCAGTTTGTCTTCGCGAAGCGTACATCCCGAGCAATCAACACGTTCTGCTGCCATTCAGGATCGTTGTGGTCATTCGGTCCGGCATGTCCTCCGGCAAATGTCCCGTACTCGGACTCGATATGGAAAGGCTCGAGGAAATTGATATTCTTCCCGGTGAGCAGTTTCAGGATGTAGCAGATCAGGCCGGCTCCGGTATCAGCCTCAGGGACAAGCATCGAGCAGTTCTCGTTGAACCACGGATGATAGAATCCGGCGCGGCATCCGGCAACCTTGAAAGTGGCCGTGTCAATGTCATTGTACACCATCAGGTCAGTGTCCGACTGTTCCGCCAGCTTGGCAATGGCAAGGGATGCCACGGCCGACCCCTCGAACTTCGGATAAAGCACGTCATCCATCATCTTATACTTGTCTGTCAATGACTTGCAATAATCGTCAAGCTCCTTCTGCGATATGGAATTGATTACGTCCCCATATACCGAATACGGCAGGAAATGCATCTCCGGTCCTATGTTCGTGAAGATTCTGTACGGGTCCATGTAGGTTGACCACATCGCCTCGTTATAATTGGCAAGGAGCCCGATATTGGAATGCCTGAGTATCGAACGCACCCTCGCTGCGGCTGCATATACGCGGATTTTCTCCACCACCTCGGCACGCGAGCCCATTACCACATGGAAATTCTTCCTTCCCGTCCTCGGCACCGAACCCGAAGCCTCGAGCGAGCCCACCAATGTACCGGAGCACAGGTAGTCGATGAAATCGTCCTCGTCCAGGGTATCCTCGAACGTCATCTTGTCCTTGGCCACGTTGGAGAAGACAACAGGTATGTCCGGCATGTCCCTCAGGAAACGTATCCAGGCGAAGTCTTCGGACCAGGAAAGGAATTCCGCGATAACGAAATCCACCTTCTCGACGAAGAATCTCGTCATTGCCGCCTCCGCGTCCTCGCGCTCATATATTATTCCCGGATATACGATGTCGAGGAAATCCAGTGCCCCGATTATTTTTTCCACATCCGCAGTCTTGCGCTCGTTATATGTTCCCCTCGAGAGTCCTTCCCCGAGGTTTTTGAATCGCGGAGAGGCGATCAGAAGCAGAC
>JBJEBJ010000003.1:0-21938 GCA_051869955.1 Candidatus Cryptobacteroides sp. | reverse complement strand
GGTTGCCCTTGGCTATCATTATCATGCTTCCGCCATGATCCTGGAACTCATCCACATACGGATCCATACGGCCGGCAGTGGTAGGTCCCATCGAGCCGCAAGGCATTCCTTCAGGAGTCTTGGCAGGTCCGGCATAGTAAATCGGATGATCCTTCAGGTACTGCGGCATCTCCTCGCCTGCGTCAAGACGTGCCTTGATCTTCGCATGGGCGATGTCACGGCCTACGATGATGGTTCCATTCAATGACAGACGGGTGGATACCGGATACTTGGTCAATTCTGCGCACACCTCGGACATCGGGCGGTCGAGGTCAATCTTGACGGCGTCACCCTCACCGGCCTGGCGGAGTTCCTCCGGAATGAGCTCATACGGCTTGTCATCCATCTTCTCGATCCAGATACCGCCAGCATTGATCTTAGCCTTGATGTTGCGGTCTGCCGAGCAGCTGACTCCCAATCCTATAGGACAGCTTGCACCATGACGCGGAAGACGGATCACGCGGATGTCATGAGCCATGTATTTTCCTCCGAACTGGGCTCCGAGACCAATCTTGTGGGCCTCCTCAAGGAGCTGTTTCTCAAGCTCGACATCACGGAATGCCCTTCCGGTCTCGTCACCTGTAACAGGAAGGCTGTCATAATAATGCGTGGAAGCGAGCTTCACGGTGAGAAGGTTCTTCTCGGCTGAAGTGCCGCCGATGACGAATGCGATATGATAAGGAGGGCATGCTGCCGTACCGAGGCTCTTCATCTTGGCCACGAGGAACGGGATGAGGGTTCCAGGGTTCTGGATACGTGCCTTGGTCTCCTGATAGAGATAGCTCTTGTTGGCTGATCCTCCGCCCTTGGTCACCATGAGGAAACGATACTCGTCTCCCTGGACGGCCTCGATGTCGATCTGGGCCGGAAGGTTGCACTTGGTGTTTACCTCATTGTACATATCAAGAGGAGCGTTCTGCGAGTAGCGGAGATTCTCTTCTGTATAGGTCTTGAATACTCCGAGAGAGAGAGCCTCTTCATCCTCGAATCCGGTCCAGACCTGCTGGCCTTTCTCACCGTGGATGATAGCGGTACCTGTATCCTGGCAGAGAGGGAGTTTGCCCTTCGCAGCCACTTCCGCATTGCGGAGGAAGGTCAGGGCGACATATTTGTCATTGGCAGTAGCTTCCGGATCCGAAAGAATCTTTGCAACCTGCTCGTTATGGCTGCGGCGGAGAAGGAAGCTGACGTCCCTGAACGCTGTGTTAGCCATGAGGGTGAGGGCCTCAGGTGTGACCTTGAGAATCTTCTTGCCCTCGAATTCTGAAGTTGAAACCAGTTTCTCGGAACCAGGAATCTTGTAATACTCGGTGGTGTCTTCGCCGAGCTGGAACATTGGAGCGTATTTGAATTCGACCATCGCTATAATAGTTAATTATTGTTAATATCTTATCAATCAATATCTTCCACCTGTACATCAGCATTGCCTTGATTCATCAGGAAGGCCTTCATGAACTGGTCCAGGTCTCCGTCCAGAACCCCCTGGGTATCAGCCGTGGAGAGTCCGGTGCGCAGGTCCTTGACCATCTTGTACGGATGGAGCACGTATGAACGTATCTGCGAGCCCCACTCGATGCGCTTCTTGCTTCCCTCGAGTTCGGCCTGCTTGGCCTGGCGCTTCTTCAATTCCATGTCATAGAGACGGGACTTGAGGATGCGAAGGGCGTTCTGCCTGTTGTCCTGCTGGGAACGGGTCTCGGTGTTTTCAACCATTATGCCCGTCGGAAGATGCCGTACGCGCACGCCGGTCTCGACCTTGTTCACGTTCTGCCCTCCGTGGCCGCCGGAACGGAATGTGTCCCACTCGAGGTCGGAAGGATTTATTTCAATATTGATGGTATCATCCACGAGAGGATATACGAATACGGACGAGAATGTGGTCTGGCGCTTGCCCTGGGCATTGAACGGGGAAATGCGCACGAGCCTGTGCACTCCGTTCTCGGCCTTGAGATATCCGAAGGCATAGTCGCCGTCCACCTGGATCGTGGCTGACTTGATTCCGGCCTCGTCACCTTCGAGAAGGTCTGTCACGGTCATCTTGAAACCGCTGCGCTCACCCCAGCGCATGTACATTCTCATGAGCATTGCGGACCAGTCGTTGGCCTCAGTGCCCCCGGCTCCGGAATTGATGGTCAGCACGGCTCCGAGATTGTCTCCCTCCGCACCGAGCATGTTCTTGAGTTCCAGGGCCTCTACTGCGTTCCCGGCTTCGCGGAATGCAGCATCGAGTTCCTTCATCTCCTCCGACTCCACGACCTCCTCGCCGGACATGCCCATGCTGTCCTTCGCGAAATCATAGAGGACGTCAAGGTCTTCTGTCAATGTGAATGCCTTGTCATAATCGGTCACCCACGACTTGACGCCGTTCATGTTTTTCATGAATGTTTCGGCGGCCTTCGGGTCGTTCCAGAAATCCGCCGCTTCCGTCTGTTTCTGAAGCTCGGCTACCTTGGCCCTTTTCGCTTCAATGTCAAAGACACCTCCCCAGCGTTTCCATACGCTGATGCAGAGTCCGTATCTGTTCAAGAGTTACCATGGCTCTCCATATTAAGATTGAAAATTCATTTCTGATAGTCTTGCAAATTTACGGAAAATATTTCAATAAAGCGAGAGGCGGAAAGGCTTGCAGGCAAAATGCTTTGCGAATATTACAATCCCGAAGCAAATTAACAAAATTTACTTTTAAATTTAAAACAATTTAGTATATTTACAGAAAAATTAATAACAATAACAGGATTTATAACCACATATTGAAATGACAGACAATACATTTGAACTGACACCGCACATAGTGTCCGCATTCCTCCGGAAAAGCCCGGAGACGTTCACGAAAGCCGATATAATTGAATTCGTCCGCTCCTACGGAGTCAAGATGGTGAACTTCATGTACCCGGCTGAGGACGGAAGGGTCAAGACATTGAATTTCTACATCAACAGCCTGGAATATCTGGAAACCATCCTGGGCCAGGGAGAAAGAGTGGACGGATCGAGCCTGTTCCCATCTTTCGTAGAGCCGGGCAGCAGCGACCTTTACGTGATTCCAAGGTTCAGGACCGCGTTCCTCGACCCGTTCTGCGAAATCCCTACCCTTTCCATGCTCTGCAGCTTCTATGACAAGGACGGAAGGGCATTCGAATGTGACCCGTACAGAAGCGTTGTCAAGGCAGCGAAGACATTCAGGAAAAAGACCGGCATGACATTCGAGGCAATGGGAGAGCTTGAATATTATGTCATTACCGAAGAGGACAGCCATTTCCCGGGGACTGACCAGAAAGGATATCATGAATCCGGACCTTTCGCCAAACTTAACAGTTTCAGGGCCGAATGCATGGAGTACATCGCAAAGACCGGCGGCCGCATAAAGTACGGTCACAGCGAGGTAGGCAACTTCACGAGAGACGGCAGGACATACGAACAGAACGAGATAGAGTTCCTGCCATGCCCGATAGAGACCGCCGCAGACCAGATCCTGCTGGCGAAATGGGTCATCCGCAACCTTGGCCTTCGCCACGGCCTTGACGTGACGTTCGCCCCAAAAATCATTGTTGGAGAAGCCGGTTCAGGAATGCACATCCACATGAGAATGATGAAGGACGGGGCCAACATGATGGTTTCCGGCGGCAAGCTGTCAGACATCGCCAGGAGGGCCATCGCCGGGATGATGGAGCTCGCACCGGCAATCACTGCATTCGGCAACAAGAACCCGACTTCCTATTTCCGCCTCGTCCCTCACCAGGAGGCCCCGACCAACATCTGCTGGGGAGACTGCAACAGGTCCACCCTCGTGAGGGTACCTCTCGGATGGACTGCGGAATCCGACATGTGCGCAGACGCCAATCCGCTTGAAGACAGCAAGTTGAATATTGCGGACGGTTCCGTAAGGCAGACCGTGGAGATGCGTTCCCCGGACAGCTCTGCCGACATTTACCAGCTCATGACCGGACTTTGCACAGCCTGTCTTTACGGGCTTGAAATGCCTGAGGACAAGGCACTTGCCATCGCAGATGCCACATACGCAGGCCTCGACATACACAAAGGCGGAGCCGAGAAATACAAAGCCCTCCCTTCTTGCTGCGCCGAATCGGCCGGCTGCTTGGAGACAATGCGAGGACATTTCGAGAGAGACGGCATCTTCCCGCGCAGGATGACAGACGGAATCATCCGCTCACTCAGGTCATTCAACGACAACGGCCTGCTCGCCGGAATCGCGAAGGATGACAGGAAAGTGGCGGAAATCGTCGCCCGATATTTCCACTGCGGATAGAAATAATGCCATCCGGCGACTCAGTGCCGCGACAGCAATTCCTTTTCGAGAGTATCGAGGGAAATGCCCATGGCCTCGTTCAGGACGAGAAGATGGTAGATGAGGTCGGAAGCCTCATAGACATAACGGTCAATATTGCCGTCAACGGCTTCAATGACTGTTTCCACGGCTTCCTCCCCGACTTTCTGTGCCATCTTCTTTACCCCTTTGCTGAAAAGGTGTGAGGTATAGGAGCCTTCCGGCATTTCCCTGTGACGCTCCCGGATTACCTGTTGCAGTCTCCGGACAAATCCTTCCGCTTCAGGAGTATCGAAGCAGGAGGTCGTTCCCCTGTGGCATACAGGGCCGGCCGGTTCTGCCTTTATCAGCAGGGTATCGCTGTCACAGTCCTTATACATTTCCTTGACATACAGATAGTTACCGCTTGCCTCGCCCTTTGTCCAGAGAGTCCGGCGGCTGCGGCTGTAGAATGTCACCCTGCCTTCTGACAATGTCTTGCCGAAGGCTTCCTCGTTCATGTAACCGAGCATCAGCACCTTGAGCGAGCACCAGTCCTGCACGATTACAGGGAGGAGCGAATCCGTATTGCGGGAAAGGTCAAAATCCTTGAATTCAATTGTTTCCATATATTTCTTCATTATTTGGAAGCGGTATTATGCAGCTTATTATACTGATTATCATCATTCCGGAATATTTTCCGCGTAATTTAATGCGACTTCTATTCCGGCCTGTTCCAGTTTCTCCTTGAGTTCGCGGACGGAGATTTCTCCGTAGTGGAAAAGGCTCGCAATCAGGGCCGCATCAGCCTTCCCTTCAGTCAGGACATCAATGACATCCTGCACGGAGCCCGCTCCGCCGGAGGCAATGACCGGTATGTCCAGCATCCCAGAAAGGGCCGACATTGTCCGGCACGGATATCCGCGGCGAGTCCCGTCATTGTCCATCGAGGTGAAAAGTATTTCCCCGGCACCCCTTGACCGGACCTCCTTCGCCCAGGAGAACAACTCCTTGTCCGTAAGCCGTTTACCTCCGTGGGTAACCACTCTCCAGACACCGTCAATCATTTTGGCGTCAATGGC
The DNA here is from genome assembly GCA_051869955.1 of Candidatus Cryptobacteroides sp. Classification (GTDB taxonomy): domain Bacteria; phylum Bacteroidota; class Bacteroidia; order Bacteroidales; family UBA932; genus Cryptobacteroides. Next base: position 16,556 of record JBJEBJ010000003.1, on the reverse strand, counting down.
CGCGACCACGAACTGGCTTCCATATTTCGATGCAATCCGGTCAATGAGAGAAGGGTCGTTCACTATTGCAGTGTTGAGAGAAATCTTGTCTGCCCCGGCATCTAAAAGCCTGGCAGCGTCATCGGCCGAAGATATCCCACCTCCCACGGTGAACGGGATATTTATTCTTTCAGCTATCCTGCGGACTATGCCGGTGAACGTGGAACGGCCTTCATTCGTGGCGCTTATGTCGAGATAGACCAGTTCGTCCGCACCCTCGGCAGCATAGCGTTCACCGAGCAGCACAGGATCACCTATCATTGCAAGTTGTTCGAAATGAACGCCTTTCACTGTCATTCCGTCCTTGACGTCAAGACAGGGTATTATCCGTTTCGCCACCATTTTCCAAGTTCCTCCATTTTTATAAGTCCTTCATACATAGCTTTCCCGACTATGATTCCGTCCATACCGAGAGCATCAGCCTTTTCGATGTCCCGGACAGATGACACACCTCCGCTGACCGTGACGGAAATCTGCAGAAATTCAGCCTTGAGTTTCTCATAAACAGGCCACGATGGCCCGCCGAGCATCCCGTCCTTCGAGATATCCGTGCATATCACCTGTGACAGTCCGGCCGGCAGGAAGGCCGAAACAATGCCGGAAACGGAGATTGATGTTTTCTCCATCCAGCCGGAGATTGCCACGAGTCCGTCTCTTACATCAGCCCCGAGCACGATTCTTCCAGGCCCGAAACGTCTTAGCCAGGCCGAGAAGGATTCAGGAGATTTCACCGCAATGCTTCCGCAAATCGCCCTCGATGCCCCTGCGTCGAACACGCTCTGCAATGCATCTTCAGTCTTGAGCCCTCCGCCCCATTCCACGGACAGGCCCGTATTGCCGGCTATCTTCTCCAGGACATCCAGGTTCACTGGAGAGGAAGCCCTCGCCCCGTCCAGGTCCACGAGATGGAGCCATTCAGCCCCGTTCCCGGCAAGCCGTCGTGCCATTTCCTCCGGACTGTCAGGATAAATTGTCCGTTCCGAATAATCGCCCTGCCTCAAGCGGACTACCTTGCCGTCCATAATGTCCATTGCAGGTATCACTTTAATTCCCATAATAAAAACACTTAATTACCGCACTACTGTCATCTCGAGCGGAGCGCTTGAGCGGAGTCGAGAGATCTCAAGAAAATTGGCAATAATCCTCTCTCCCGCCGCCCCGCTTTTCTCGGGATGGAACTGCACCCCGTAGAAATTCCTTTTCGAGAGAGCCGCACTGAACTCCCTGCCGTTCAGGCATTTGGCAATAGTGTCCCCGCAGACATCGGCCGCGAAAGAATGCACGAAATATACATACGTACCGTCCTCCAGCCCACTGAACAAAGGGCCTTTCATGTCACCCAGCCTGTTCCATCCGACATGGGGAATCTTCACTCCAGCAGCCCTGTCAGGCTCCAAAGCGCGCACATCAGAATCGAACACCCCGAGACATTCCACATTGCCCTCTTCACTTCTCCTGCACAGCAGCTGCATCCCGATACAGATACCAAGAACCGGACATTCCAACTCAGGAATAACCCTGTCCAGTCCACGCGACCGCAGATTTTCCATTGCCGAACGGGCCTCGCCGACACCTGGCAAAATCACCCTGTCAGCAGCCCGGATCAATTCCGGATCAGAAGTGAGCACATATTCAGCCCCGAGCCTCCCGAGAGCATTCATCACAGAACGGATATTGCCTGCGTCATAGTCTATTACAGCAATCATGGTTCAATCAAGCCCTCCCTTGCTCGACGGTATCACATTGTCATTCACATTCCTGCGCACTGCCTGCCCGAAAGCCCTCGCGAAAGCCTTGAAGATGGACTCGGCAAGATGATGATTATTATCCCCAGAAGCCTCTATATGAAGATTGCACTGCATGGATTCGCACAGGGATTTGAAGAAATGCCGGAACATCTCGGTATGTATTCCGCCCAGCATCTCCCGCGTGAAGTCCACTTTCCATTCGAAATCGATGCGCCCGCTGAAATCAATCAGGACCATCGCCCGGCAGTCATCCATCGGCAAGGCGAAACCGTATCGCGCCAGACCCCTTTTGTCCCCGAGAGCCTTCCTTATGGCAGATCCGAGTGTAATGGCAACATCCTCAACAAGATGATGCTCATCCACATACAGGTCCCCCGAAGCCGTTATCCGCAGGGAAATACCGGAATGACGGGCAATCTGGTCCAGCATGTGGTCGAAGAATCCTATGCCCGTATTAATATAGGTTACTCCGGAATTGTCGAGGTCCAATGACACCCGTATCCCGGTCTCGGACGTCTTCCTGCAAACAGTAGCCTGGCGGAGCGCCGGTTTTTTCCCTGCTGACATTGAGCGGAAGGAATTTTCATAGTCTCCGTAGAAACGCCCGGCAATGTCGAGGACAAGATCGTCCTGCTCCTCCGTCCCGATGGAAATACGCACGCACCCCGGAGTCCCGGGAGAATGTGAACGGTTCTGTATCAGCACATTGTTACGCAGCATCTCCTTGCACAGCCCGTCCGGGTCCTCAACTCTGACGAGCAGGAAATCAGCATCGGACGGATAGACCTGGCGGACTCCTGAGACAGAAGAAAGAGCAGAAGCCATCCTTTCCCGCTCGGAGACCATCAGACCGATTTCCTTAGACACATCCCGGCCGATAAGCCGCATAGCCTCTTCAATGGAAGCAGATGAAACATTGTACGGATGCTTGACCTTGTTGAACAGAGCTATGATCTCTTCGGAAGCGAAGGCAGCCCCGAGCCGCAGCCCGGCCATCCCCCAGGCCTTCGAAAGTGTCTGGAGGACAATTACATTCGGATACATATCCAAATATTGCAGGAAACTCTTCCGGGAAGAGAAATCAATATATGCCTCGTCTATCACGAGTATTCCGCGGAATCCTTCGGCAAGCATTTTCAGCTGTTCCTCCGGGAAGGAATTGCCTGTAGGATTGTTCGGGGAGCATACGAACATCAGTTTTGCTCCACGTCCGGCAGACGCAGCCTTCAGCATATCCTCCACGGACAATCCGAAATCCCCGTCAAGCGGAACTCCCTCATATTCCACATCATTTACCTGTGCAGACACCCTGTACATACTGAACGACGGGGACATTCCCACCGCCCTGTCCTGCCCGGGCTCGCAGAAAATCCTGAAACACAGGTCAATAATCTCGTCGCTGCCGTTACCTATGAAAATCCGCGAGGCAGGCACTCCCTTTATTTCAGACAATTTTTCCTTCAGCCTGCGCTGGAAAGGGTCCGGATACCGGTTGGAGCCGTTGTCGAAAGGATTCTCGTTGGCGTCGAGCAGGACAGTTCTCTGAAGGCTTTCAAGCCCGTCGCGAAGACTGGAATACGGTTCCAGCGCGGCAATATTTTTCCTTACAAGTCCAGAAACATCAAACATAGTCATCAAGTTTAAAGATCTTTTACGACATTCTCACACGCACCGCCTCGGCATGAGCATCAAGGCCTTCTGCCTCAGCCATTTGCACTATTGCACCGGAAAGATTTTCCAGACCTTTCCTCGTTATTTCCTGATACGTGACATAATGCATGAAACTGTCCACGCCCACTCCGCTGCAGGCAGTCGCAGTCCCCGATGTCGGGAGGGTATGATTAGTCCCTGAGGCATAGTCCCCGGCGCTCTCCGGAGAGAAATTGCCTATGAACACACTTCCGGCAGCATTGACCTTGCCGGCTATTTCCCAAGGATCTGACATGCTGATTATCAGATGTTCAGGAGCATAGGCATCCGCAAAATCCACCATATCCTCCCGGCTGCGGAACACCACCGAGAGACTTCCTTTCAGGGCCGCCCCGGCGGTCTCCCTGCGCGGGAGCCGGTCAAGCCTGCAGTTTAGTTCCTTCAATATCCTCACGGACAATTCCACATTGTCCGCGAGAAGACATACCTGGGAATCCCTTCCATGCTCGGCCTGGGAAAGCAGGTCAGCCGCGACAAAACGGGGGTCGCACGAACCATCCGCCATCACGAGCACCTCGGAAGGTCCCGCGAACATGTCCACGGCTACTCCCTGTCCGTTCATAATGCGCTTGGCCATTGACACATAACGGTTTCCCGGTCCGAAAATCTTGTCAACCTTCGGTACGGTCCCAGTCCCGTACGCCATGGCTGCGACCGCCTGGGCCCCACCGACGCCGAATATCCGGTCAACTCCGCATAAATCAGCTGCATACAACACTGCAGGCGCAACCTTCCCGTCACGTCCCCTCGGAGTACACATCACCACCTCCCCGCAGCCTGCCAACTTCGCCGGCACTGCAAGCATCAGCACCGTGGAGAACAGCGGGGCAGTCCCACCGGGGATATAAATCCCGACCCTGCGAATAGGCATTGCCCTGCGGAAACATTTCACACCCGGCATGGTCTCCACCTCCACCGTCCTGTCAGCCTGGGCCTCGTGGAATTTCATTATATTGGAACGGGCAAGCGAAATGGCATCTTTCAATTCGGGAGAAATCATCCCGGCAGCAGCGGCAATCTCCCCGCGGGACACCTCAATTTCCGGAAGTTCCAGTCCTTCAATATTATACGTAATGCTTCTGACAGCATCATCCCCCGACTCCTTCACCTGCCGGAGTATTTCATTCACCATAGTCTCCACTTCCGGATCTTCGGAAGAAGGCCTCGTCACGATGGTCCGCCACAATGTACGGTCCGGCTCAATAAATTCTCTCATATCCGTCACAGTATTATCTTTTCAACATCAAGTACCAGTATCCCTTCCGCGCCGATGGCCTTGAGACGGGAAATCTTGTCCCAGAGTTCCCCGGCCCTGACTACCGAATGCATTGAAGACCAGCCGCTTTGGGCAAGAGGCATAATGGTCGGACTCCTCAGGGCGGGAAGTATCCTTACCGCCTCTTCTATAGCTCCGGAAGGGAGGTTCATAAGGATGTATTTCATTCCCCGTCCGTTGATGACCGACCGGAAACGGAACATGAGTTCATCCACTATGGATTTCTTTTCGGGGGACATGTCTTTCCGGCCTATCAGGACTGCTTCGGAATCGAGCACCTTGAATGTCTCCTTCAACCCGTTGGAGGACAGGGTGGAACCGGATGACACGATGTCGAATATGGCATCCGAGAGTCCTGCCGCCGGGGCAATCTCCACGGAACCGGCAATGACCCTGACAGATGCGCTGATATTGTTTTCCTTCAGGAAACCGGACAAGATGTTCGGGTAGGACGTGGCAATGGTCTTGCCGTTGAAATAATCCGGCGAGGTGCATTCCTCTCGTTCCGGCACTGCCAGGGAAAGGCGGCATCCCCCGAAAGACAATTTCATCAGGACGTCCACATCCATGCCCTTCTCGGCCACCTCGTTGTAGCCGACAATGCCGATGTCCGCGGTACCGTCCCAGACGGCTTCGGTTATGTCATCATCCCTGAGATAAAGAGCCTCCATCGGGAAATCCGGAGACTTGAGGAGGAACCTTCTCTTGTCCTCCCTGAAACTGATGCCTGCATCTGCAAGCAGTCGGGTGCTCTCCTCATTGAGGCGCCCTTTGTTCTGGATTGCTGTCCGTATCATATATCATTTGTTAGTCCGCTTCCATGAAATGCATAAAAAACTCACCCCACGGAAAGCAGGGTGAGTTAATATCAGTCAATATACAGCCAATCGCCCTACTTCCTATGAAATAAGGTGATGATGATGCTGTATGCTGTAAATTCCTTTCATGTGTCCCAAAGGTAGCAATTATTGCCGAAGATGCAAGCGTTGAACCGGAAATTTTTATTTCCAATGCGCCTCATAGCCGGAAGGAATAGCATCCGGATTCACCGGGGAGACTTTCACGAAGAAGCATCCGTGAGGAGCGACTTCCGTTTCCCATCTTTCCCTGTATGAGCATGTTGCAATATCCTTCTGGCGCCAGATATCCCTTATCTTCTGGTCTCCTACAAGGCCGACGGACCTCGGAATGAAGCCGATTTTCATAGGCTCGGCGGAAAGATTGAACATGGCAATGGCCACCGTGCCGTCATGAAGAGGCTTGAGATATGTGGCATATTTGTCGTCCCCGTATATACGAGAAGCCTGGAGTCCAAGTTCATCCTGATTCACGTCAATGACCTCGCTGTTGCACAACAGGCTGATGGTGAAATCGTCAAGTTCGGCCATGTCGCAGCCTATGAGCAGAGGGGACGAAAGGATGCTCCACAATGTTATGTGCGTGTACTGCTCGTCAGGGGTGAGCTTGGACTCATGGGTGGACGGGCCCCATCCTACCTTTCCGACCACGAGCATGTCGGCGTCAGGCCAGTTGCCCGGGCGTTTGTACGCAGCCCACATATCCTGGCCCTTGAACCCGATTTTGGACATATTGTCCCAATTGTCCCTGATATCGCCAGTGGTCCTCCAGCAATTGGCGTAGCGCCTGAGATAGTCCCCCATCGCCACCTTTGAAGAATTGGATATGCTATACACGATGTCGCGCCCGGTGGCACGGAGAGCCTCGGACATTATCCCGACATTGTATTCATCATTCGGATTCCAGTCGTATTTGAGATAATCGACTCCCCACTCAGCCCACTGGCGGGCATCCTGCTCCACGAAATTGTACTGGGTGAAATAGCGCACAGTGTCCCTGCTGACGCGGCTGCGGTCAATCTTGTAATATTCGTCCACGAGGCCCGAATCAATCCATGCATAGCGTCCGTCTTCGGTGTCCGCACATTCTCCTACATGGCCGGCGTATGTCCCGGCCCAAGGTCCGGAATAGATTCCGAATTTCAGTCCGTTCTCGTGCAGGAAGTCTGCCAGAGCCTTCATGTCAGGGAATTTGGAATTCGGCTGGATGGCTTTTTCCCGGCCTCCGCGGATTCCCTGCCAGCCGTCGTCAATATTGATGTACGACCATCCGTAGTCAGCCAGGCCTTTCTCGAGCATTGCCCTGGCCGAACTCATGACCTTCTCCTGGCTCACGCTGTTGCCCCAGCAGTTCCAGGAATTCCATCCCATCGGGGGCGTAAGGGCGATCCTGTCTCCTATCTCGATGCGGAAGTCCCTGGTATCCACGCCCTTGGCATTTGTTGCCTTGAGGGTGACATTGTACGTCCCGGCCTTTTTCACTGCACCCCTGATGATGCCCGTGGCAGGGTCGAGCGACAATCCTTTCGGGAGGCCTTCTGCAGAGAATGCAATCGGGCGCTCACCCGTACAAGGAATCCTGTAGAGGAAATCCGTCCCGGGCCTTGCACCATATACCCTTGCTCCGTTGATCCTTGGTGTTGCCGGTGCCTCCGGCGTGAGAATGTAATCTGCACGGTCCTGTGCCGTGGCATTGGTTGCAGCGAGCCATGCAGTCATGACTGCAGCCAGCAGTGTTTTGATTCGTGTTCGTGTCATAATTAGTTCCATATTTGCCAAAGTTACCAAATAAAAACATTTCATCAAAGTCCGGATTTGTATATACCTGCGGATTGTCGTAAATTTGCATTTTGAAAACTTAACGACATTATGCAGCAAATAGACTTCAAACCTGAATTTTTCCATTGCATCAAAAACTACGGGAAAAGCACATTCTCGGCCGACATGATGGCCGGCGTCATCGTGGGAATCGTGGCACTGCCATTGGCAATCGCGTTCGCAATAGCGTCCGGCGTACCGCCTGAGAAAGGTATCGTGACAGCCATCATCGCAGGATTCATCGTATCATTCCTCGGGGGCAGCAAAGTGCAGATCGGAGGTCCTACGGGTGCGTTCATCGTCATCGTTTATGGAGTCATGCAGCAATACGGATTCGGCGGACTCGCCATAGCGACCACCCTTGCAGGAGTGCTGCTGATACTCCTCGGAGTATTCAAGCTCGGAGCCGTCATCAAGTTCATCCCATATCCGGTAGTCATAGGATTCACGAGCGGTATCGCATTGACTATATTCACCACACAGATACCTGACATGTTCGGGCTCGACCTCGGAGGAGAGAAGGTTCCGGGCGACTTCATCGGGAAATGGCTCGTGTATTTCAGGCATTTCGGCTCCGTAAACTGGTGGAATGCAGGAGTTTGCGCTCTGAGCGTCGCAATAATAGCCGTCATCCCGAAATTGTCCCGGAAGATTCCGGGATCCCTCGTGGCTATCATTGTCCTCACCGCAGCGGTATATGCAATGAAGAGATTCGCGGGAATCGACTGCATCGACACCATCGGTGACAGGTTTACCATCAATTCATCCCTGCCGAAAGCCCAGATTCCGTCACTCGACTGGGAAGCCGTCAAGAACCTCTTCCCGATTGCCGTCACCATTGCCGCGCTCGGGGCCATCGAGTCACTGCTTTCAGCGACCGTGGCTGACGGTATGATAAGCGCAAGGCACAATTCCAATACCGAGCTGATAGCCCTCGGGGTGGCCAACATTGTCACCCCGATATTCGGAGGCATCCCGGCCACCGGAGCAATCGCGAGGACAATGACCAACATCAACAACGGAGGACGCACCCCTGTGGCAGGAATCGTGCACGCAGTCGTACTCCTGCTCATTCTCCTGTTCCTCATGCCTCTCGCAAGGTTCATCCCCATGGCCTGCCTTGCCGGAGTTCTCGCGGTAGTATCCTACAACATGAGCGGCTGGAGGACATTCAAGGCATTGCTCTCGAACCCCAAGTCCGACGTTGCCGTGCTTCTCATCACATTCGTGCTCACCGTCATATTCGACCTCACCGTCGCCATCAGCGTAGGGCTCATCCTCGCATGCATCCTGTTCATAAGGCGAGTGATGGAGACCACCGAGATTTCCGTCATCAAGAACGAGATAGACGTGAATGCGGAGACCGACTTCGAGACCACGGAGGAGAATCTCGTAATCCCGTCAGGAGTGGAGGTCTATGAAATCAACGGCCCGTATTTCTTCGGCGTGGCTACCAAGTTCGAGGAAATGATGAGCATGCGCAAGGGCCGCAGCAAGACCAAGGTGAGGATAATCCGAATGAGAAAAGTGCCGTTCATCGACTCCACGGGCATCCACAACCTCACGAACCTCTGCAACATGAGTCACAAGAGCAACATCACCATCGTGCTGTCGGGAGTGAACGAGAATGTACACCGCACCCTCGAGAGCTCGGGATTCTATTCAGTGGTTGGCAAGGAGAATATCTGCCCGAATATCAATGTCGCATTGGAGCGCGCAGGGGAGATAGTCAATGCCTGACGCGGATGTACGCAACTGCCGGAAATTTTTGCTAACTTAGCGGCAAACGTACAACCACATGAGAACTGAAACCTTGATTGCAGCGGTCATTTCCGCCTGCATCTGCGGCATTGTTTCCGCACAGAGTCCGGACGTCATCATTCCTGCTCCGGCAGAATTCCGCCTTACCGGAGAAACCTGCAATTTCACAGGCGAGCCCCAGGTGAAGATACTTCACAACGCGAAGGATATCCGTCCTGAAGGCTACAGGATGACAATAACCAGGAAAGGCGTGAAGGTGGAGGCCGCTGACGAAGCCGGTGCATTCTATGCCATGCAGTCGCTTGACCAGATGACGGCTGGCGGCAGCATCAGCGAACTGGCCTGCTGCGAGATAAACGATTATCCGCGTTTCCCGTACAGGGGCCTGCATTTCGACGTGTCGAGGCATTTCAGGAGCATTGATTTCCTGAAGAAGCAGATAGACGCGATGGCGCATTTCAAGATGAACAAGATGCACATCCACCTCACGGATGCTGCCGGCTGGAGAATGCAGATAGACGCATTCCCGAGGCTGACCGGGTTCGCGGCATGGCGGCCCGAGAAAAGGTGGAAGGACTGGTGGTTCGGGGACAGGCTATATGCCGAGGCCGGGACTCCGGGAGCATACGGAGGATTCTATACGAAAGACGAACTGAGAGACCTCGTGGAATATGCGGCCGCGCGCCATATAGACATCATCCCGGAGATTGAAATGCCCGGGCACAGCGAGGAGGTCCTCGCTGCATATCCTGAGCTGAGCTGCAGCGGGATGCCGTATTCCGGAAGCGATTTCTGCATCGGCAAGGACAGGACGGTGGAGTTTCTCGAGAAGGTGCTGGACGAGGTAATGGAGGTGTTCCCGTACGAGTACATCCATATCGGAGGTGACGAAGCATCCAAGAGGAGCTGGAAGGAATGTCCTGACTGCCAGCGCCGTATGAAAGATGAAGGACTGAAGGACGTGGACGAGCTGCAGAGCTGGCTTATCAAGAAGATAGAGAGATACGTCATCTCGAAGGGCAGGAAAATCATCGGATGGGACGAGATTCTGGAAGGCGGCGTCAGCCCGACTGCCACAGTGATGTCGTGGAGGGGGACTGAAGGAGGAATCCGGGCCATGGGCTACGGCAATGACATAATCATGACTCCGGGAAAATACTGTTATCTCGACCATGCTCAGGACGCTCCGTTCAGGGAGCCCGAGTCAATCGGAGGCTATCTCCCGCTCGAGCTCGCCTACAGCTATGAGCCCGTGGAGGAGTCAATGCCGGCTGACGGTCTTCATCATCTGAAAGGGGTACAGGCCAATCTATGGAGCGAATACATTACTGAAGACAGTCACGCTGAATATATGTATTGGCCGAGGGCGGCAGCGATTGCCGAGACCGGCTGGAGTCCCCAGGGCAGCAAGGACTATGCAGGATTCCGCGAAAGGATGGTGCGCGAAACTGAACTTCTCAAGGCCCGCGGATACAATCCGTTCGACATAAGCCGTGAATACGGGGAGCGCAAGGCCTCTGCCGAGCCGGTGAAGCACAAGGCCATAGGGGCATCCGTGACGTATCACAAGCCGTACAGCAATGCCTATACGGGAGAAGGAGACGGGACATTGACCGACGGCAAGGCAGGAGGATGGGCATACGGAGACGGGAGATGGCTCGGATTCATATCGGACATTGACCTGACAGTGGATCTCGGGAGCACGATGCCGGTTCATTATATCGGAGCCACATTCATGCAGGTCATCGGACCGGAGGTCTTCATGCCTGAAAGGGTGGAAATATACACCTCGGAGGACGGCGTGGAGTTCGGGCTGGCAGGCATCTGCCACAATGATGTACCGGTCACAGCCGAAGAACTTCTGTTCAGGGAATTCGGGACGGTATGCAATACCAACGCCCGCTACATCCGTTACAAGGCATTCCGCAATCCGGCCTGCCGTGGCTGGCTCTTCACCGACGAAATCGTGGTGAACTGACTTATTTCTGTCTTTTGCGGTACTGGCCCGGTGACATTCCCATGTGGCGTTTGAAAAGATTTGTCATCGTGGCCTGGTCCGGGAAACTACATTCTTCGGAAATAACCCCGACAGGCTTGTCCGTGTCGTCAAGCCGCCGCACAATCTCCCCGACAAGAACGGTACACACCCATTCATAGGCCGTCTTGCCGGTAAGGGATTTCACGACCTTGTTCAAGTACTGCGGGGTGATGCACAATTCAGCTGCATACCATCCCACCGCATGCTGATAAGGTACATTCGAGTGGAGCTTCCTCATGAATTGCCTGAAAATCACCATTTTCCTGTCCACGGAGGCGACTCCCGGCACTGAAGGGAATATATTACCGACATCCATCAACAGCATATTGAGCGCGCAGCGCAGCATCTCCGACTGGAAAACATGGCCGGTGTCCTCCATTATCGTTACCACATCCTCCATCCTTTTCTCAATGAGATGCATCGGAAAGCTGTCCGGGCCGAACATCGGATCGGTCTTGATCTTGGTTATGTAGGACGCCTCGAACGGCGGACGGTTCCTCAGAAGTTTCATCATGAAACTGTCAGTAGAGCAGAACACGACGGCCCTCAAATCGTCGGAAGGGCCGGAGAACTTTATCACGGAACTGTCTATGAAATTGGCAAAACATCCTTTCCTGACACAGCAGGTCCGGCCTCCGTACGAAACATTGACCCGGCCGTCGGCCACAATCATGAGGCATACAATGTTTTCCGAACCTGAACCGAGCACGGCCTCTCCCGAGAAAAATCCCTCCGGAGTCCATACGGAAAAGTCTCCTTCTTCAGTCTGGCAGAATCTGCCGGAAATGTTCTCTGCAAATATATCCATCTGATTATGATTTAAATTCCGCATCCGTCTGGAATGCCGACAGCTTCATTGCATTAAGAATGCCAGACGGCCTATAAATGAAGCCCTGTTTCGGAAGAGCAAAAAAAAGTTTTGCCATAGCAAATTAGCGCCATGAAAAATCCGTTTCCGATGCCACGGACAAAAAAGAGTACATTTCCAGAAAAAAGCATTCCCGAAGTCCCTGCCGATATTTGCAGGAAAATTCAGAATAACGGCAACGAACATGAAGACAAGAGACATTTTCATCATCATTTCAGCGATGGCATTGCCAGCATCCTGCCACAGAAACTTGGGAGGGATGCCGGAACAGACATTGAAAACCATGCAGGTATGTACCTCGGACAGGACTCTTTATTCCGAATATTCAGCTTCCGTGAAAGGGAGGCAGGATGTCGATGTATATCCGGAGGTGACAGGAAAAATCACCGATATCCTCATCGAGGAAGGCGCCAGGGTAAGGAAGGGACAGACCTTGTTCATAATTGACCAGGTCCCTTACCGTTCCGCAGCAGAGGTCGCGGCGGCAAATCTGGAAAGCGCCGAGGCCGAACTCGCTTCAGCGGAACTTACCTGTAACAGCAAACGGGCATTGTATGAGGAGAACGTTGTATCGGAATACGACCTGCAGCAGGCCGTCAATTCGGTTAATTCCGCAAAGGCTGCCCTCGCCCAAGCACGGGCCCAGCTTACAAAAGCCGGGAACGAACTGTCCTATACGGAGGTCAAGAGCCCCGTGGACGGCCACGCCGGGATGTTCAATTACAGGACCGGAGCCTATGTGGGACCGTCATCCCCGTCTCCATTGGTCTCAGTCACTGATGACGAATATATGCATGTATATTTCTCAATGAGCGAGAAACAGATGCTTTCCATGTCATCCGGCAAGGCTTTGGACGGGAGAACTGACGTGGAGCTCAGCCTGAGCGACGGCTCCGGATACGGACACAAGGGCACAATCGACGCCATAAGCGGGATAATCGACCGCGGGACCGGGAGCATTGCGATGAGGGCAACATTCCCGAATCCGGACGGCAGGTTGAGAAGCGGAGGCAACGCAACCGTGAGGATTCCTTATGAACTGAAAGGATGCATAGTCATCCCGCAGGAAGCCACATTCGAGATCCAGGACAGGAAATTCGTATACAAGATAATTGACGGAGTCGCCAGATCTTCGGAGATATCGGTATTCCCTATCTCTTCAGGGAAAGAATACATCGTCACGGAAGGGCTCGCGGAAGGCGAGACAATCGTATCGGAAGGAGCAGGACTCGTGAGGGAAGGCCAAAGCGCCGGACAGAATGGAAGGAGGGAGGAAATATGAATCTTAAATTCTTCATTGACAGGCCGATAATGTCAGGATGCATTTCCGTGATGATTCTCCTGATGGGTATTATCTGCCTTGCGGGACTGCCGGTGGAGCAGTATCCGGACATCGCGCCTCCGACCGTGATGGTGCAGGCCACATATACCGGGGCAAGTGCGGAAACAGTGCAGAAAAGTGTAGTCATTCCACTTGAGGAGCAGATCAACGGAGTCGAGAACATGATGTACATGACTTCCTCCTCGACCAATACCGGAAGCGCCACCATCTGCATTTATTTCAAGCAGGGGACGGACCCGGACATGGCCGCCGTCAACGTGCAGAACAAGGTGACCCTCGCACAGGGCTCGCTTCCGGCCGAAGTGACGAAAATAGGTGTAACGGCACAGAAAAGGCAGGACAGCCAGCTGAAAATCATGTGCCTGCACTGTCCTGACGCCAGGTATGACCAGAATTTCCTGAGCAATTACGCAAAGATAAATATCGTACCGAGAATACAGAGAATCAGCGGTGTAGGACAGGTTCAGGTGCTCGGCAGCGACTATGCGATGCGCATCTGGCTGAGGCCGTCCGTTATGGCACGATACGGGCTGGTTCCTTCGGACATCATCGGAGTGCTGGGCGAGCAGAATGTCGAAGCGCCTACCGGGACTCTCGGTGAGGACTCCGGCACCACGTTCCAATACACGTTGAAATACCGCGGGCGTTACGACGAGCCCGCCGATTATGAAAACATGATTGTCAAGGCCCTGCCGGACGGGAATGTGCTCCGTCTCGGGGATGTCGCCGACATCGAACTGGGATCATCCTCCTACGGTTTCACCAGCGAAGTGTCAGGACATCCGGGGGTAAGTTTCATGGTGATGCAGACTGCGGGGTCGAATGCGAACGAAATAATAGAGGAAATCGATGCGTTGTCGGATGAAATCAAAGAGGGTCTTCCGGCAGGCATTGTACTCGAGGACATGATGAGTACCAAAGACTTCCTTGATGAATCTATTTCCAATGTGATCAGAACACTTTTCGAAGCAATTCTTCTTGTCATCCTGGTCGTGTACATTTTCCTCCAGAGTTTCCGTTCTACATTCGTCCCGCTTGTCTCCATCATCGTCTCACTCGTCGGCACGTTCGCGTTTCTCGAGATTGCGGGATTCAGCATCAACCTGCTGACACTCTTCGCATTGGTCCTCGTGATCGGAACCGTGGTGGACGACTCCATAGTGGTGGTGGAAGCGGTCCAGGCCAAGTTCGACAGCGGATACAAATCCCCGTACAAAGCCACTGTCGATGCCATAGGGGACATTTCCTCGGCCATCATCACGACCACCCTGGTGTTCATGGCCGTATTCATCCCGGTAAGCTTCATGGGAGGAGTCACCGGCACGTTCTATACCCAGTTCGGATTGACAATGGCTGCGGCCGTAGCCATTTCCACCCTCAACGCACTCACGTTCAGTCCGGCGCTCTGTGCCCTGATAATGACTCCGCACGAAGGGGCCGGCAAGGACGGGAAAATGAGTTTCTCCTCGAGATTCCATTTCGCGTTTGATGCAGCATTCGGACGCATCGTGGAGAAATACACTAATGGAGTCCGCAGGACTTTCAACAGGAAACTTGTCGTCATTGCAGCGGCTGTTGCGGCTGTCATCTGCCTCATAGTGCTCATACGCAACACCAGTACAGGACTCATCCCTGACGAGGATACGGGTACGGTCTTCGTTTCGGTTACTGCGACTCCCGGATCCACCCTCGACCAGACCAATATGATAATGGCAGAGGTGGAAAAGCGGCTGGAAATGATTCCCGAGATCCGCATCTACGCCAAGACCGGAGGATTCAATATAATGGGAGAAGGACAGAGCAGCGCAGGAGGTACATTCATCGTCAGGCTCAAGCCCTGGGACGAGAGGAAAGGCGCCGGAAGCAGCAAGGACGCAGTCATCGGAAAGATATTCGCTCTCACTTCCGATATCGGCAACGCGAGCGTATTCGCATTTGCCCCTCCGATGATAATGGGCTACGGAGCAAGCAACGGACTGGAACTCTACATCCAGGACAAGAAAGGAGGAGACATCGGCACATTGTTCTCATATACAAAGGATTTCATCGCCGCATTGAACGAAAGACCTGAGATACAGAGCGCAGTGACCACCTTCGACACCAAATTCCCGCAATATTCGGTGGAGGTGGATGCCGCAGGCTGCAAGAAAGCGGGAATTTCCCCGTCCGACGTACTCAACGTGCTGTCCTGCTACATAGGAGGCAATTACGCATCGAACATCAACCGGTTCTCCAAGATGTACCGGGTGATGATACAGGCAAGGGCCGAAGACCGCATAGACCTCAATTCATTGGAGAACCTGTACGTCAGGAACTCTTCCGGAGAGATGGCACCGGTTTCGCAATTCATCAAGCTCACCAAAGTCTATGGGGCCGAGATACTCAGCCGGTTCAATCTCTTCGACGCCATATCAGTAAATGCTTCCGTGGCTGACGGATACAGCTCCGGAGACGCTATTGCAGCTGTGAAAGAAGTGGCGGAAGAGACCCTTCCGGCAGGATACGGATACGAATTCGGAGGAATATCGAGGGAGGAATCGGGTTCCGGAACGTCCACCGTCATTATCTTCATCATTATCATAGTGTTCATCTACATCATCCTGTGCGCATTGTACGAAAGCCTCTTCATTCCTCTCGCAGTGATGTTCTCGGTACCGTTCGGGCTTGCCGGAAGCTTCATCTTCGCCAGAATCTTCGGCATAGAAAACAATGTCTATATGCAGACTGGCCTGATAATGCTGATAGGCCTGCTCGCCAAGACCGCAATCCTGCTCACAGAATATGCTTCCGAGCGCAGGAGACGCGGAATGAGCATCGAAGAGGCCGCCCTGTCGGCCGCAAGTGTCCGCCTGAGGCCTATCCTGATGACAGCATTGACAATGATAATCGGACTTCTGCCACTCGTATTCTCCACCGGAGCCGGAGCCAACGGCAACGTTTCCCTGAGCGTAGGGGCAGTCGGAGGAATGCTCATCGGAACCGTGGCCCTGCTGTTCGTGGTACCGGTGATGTTCATCATCTTCCAGCGGATGGAGGAAAAATTGAAAGCCGAATTCAATTTGACAGTGCAACAGCACCATCAGGTGTAAAGTTATACAT
>JBJEBJ010000002.1:0-22342 GCA_051869955.1 Candidatus Cryptobacteroides sp. | reverse complement strand
CACCAAACTGATGAACAAGGTCAATACCTATCGGGACATATATCCGGGATTTCCACTCCCTGCTTCCGTGTGCGTATATCCGAATCTTGCGCATGTTGTGAAGGAAAACCGCAAGGACGAACAACTTCATGTGACCGCGGTGTCAGGATGTTTCCCGACGTCCCAGACTTTTGCTGCAATCAAGGCCGAAGAGTGCAGGATGGCTGTCGAGGCCGGAGCGGATGAGGTTGACATCGTGCTTGCACTGAATCTTTTCATGGCCGGTGATTATGAGGGGGCGGCTTCCGAGATACGTCTCTGCAGGAAGGCTGTGGATGAAGCCGCTGCAAGGCTCGGCCGCAAGGTTGTGCTCAAGGTCATAATTGAGAGCGGAGTTCTCTCCACGGTGGAGAAGATTGCGGATGCGTCTTTCCTTGCCATGGAGGCCGGAGCGGATTTCATAAAGACATCCACCGGAAAAGTTGATGTGAATGCCACCCCGATGGCTGCCTATGTGATGTGCGAATGCATCAGGAAATATCATGAGGCTACCGGACGAAAGGTCGGATTCAAGGCTGCGGGAGGTATCTCTACAGTGATGGATGCCGTATGTTATTATTCGATTGTCTCCACCGTGCTCGGAAAAGAATGGGTATGCAGGGAACTGTTCCGTTTCGGCGTCAGCAGGCTTGCCAATAGCCTGATTTCTGCGGTCGAGCAGAAGACAGTCTCATTCTTCTGATATTGAGTTGAACAAAATATCAATTATACCTTTAACCGGGATAACGAAAAAAGGGGATGACCAAAAGTCAGCCCCTTTTTCGTGCGCGGGAGCAGAGTCGAACTGCCACGCCTGTTACGGCACTACCTCCTGAGAGTAGCGCGTCTACCAATTTCGCCACCCGCGCATCAGAATGGACTGCAAAGATACAAATACTTTTTTAATTAGCAAATCTCTTTCCCGGTTTTTCCTCAGATGACGGTCTCGAAATGAATGGTCGTGCTCCATTTGTCAATTGTGAACTTCACTGAACTTGCTGCGTAATTTATCTCGAGGTTGATGTCTTTCAGGTCTTCCGAATACCAGTCATAACCGCTTCCGTCTATGAAATTTCCTATCGCGAAGGTCCTGGAGAATCCGTCGGAGGAGATTATGTCGAGTTTGAGTGAATTGTCCTTCTGACGCGGTACTGTGACGGAATGGCAGGCAGTCCCTTCTTCCTGTTTTACGGCATGGGCCGAGAATGGTCCTTCTGCAGGCATCCCGTCCGGCCCATACCCGCATACATTGCCCCTTACGAGGAATTCCATCCCGTCCACGCATCCGATCAGGGTCATGCTGATCTTGCAATAATTCTTGCACAAGTGGATCTCGGCACCGGCTGCATCCCTATCAGTGTCGGCAGAAGCATGTCCTGTCCATATTTCAGGGCACTGCATGCCATCCGGAATTCTGATCCAGGTGTCTGAACGTGGAGTTTCCATAATCGTAGACGAAGGCCATACTGACAGGACCTGTGCGGTTCCACGTCCCACAGCCGTACGGAAAACCGTGGACTCGTCCGATACGAAAATGCTGTCCTGCACCTCGATGCCGCCTTTCCCGCTTACGTCGATTCTTACGGCCACTCCATCCGAAATCATGTCTCTGTCACGGCTGCCGAATATCAGGCTCAGCATGCACGGACACTCGTCCCTGCTTTCCTTCACCGAACAGCCGGGGCCGATGGCGGATAAAAGCTGGAGGAAGATGACTGAAAGCAGGGAAACCCTGTGTCCTTTATTATGTTTTCTCTTCAATTCCATTTTCGTCCTGTATCAGAAATGAATACCGGGTCAGAAGATATAGCTCAATGCCACTATAATGTCCGACGGCAGGATGAAGACCTTCTTTCCCGACGACTCTATGTCTCCGCATACCGGGCAGGAATATTTGGTGAACCAGTCCATGCCGCTCCACAGGCCCGCTCCGAACTCTATATTGAGTTTTTTTCCTATCATGTGGGAATATCCTCCCCCGATGCTGAATCCGAACCTGTCTCCTTCCTGGGTATCAGGCGAGAAGATACCTCCGCTATTGTATTCCTGATACATTACCTTGCCTGCCATCCACCAGCCGGAATATACGTTCCACGGCCAATACCTTGTCCCTGCATAATATGCCTGCTGTTTGTTCCTGGCATCTTCCCGCCCTTCTCCAAGATTGAACGTGAAAGGATTGTATTTCGCTCCGGCATATATGCTCCAATGCCTCGCCACAGGGCACGAAGTCTCCAGATTCAATGTCACGAGGTTCATGTATCCTACCAGATTCGTGGATACCGAGGCCTTCTGGGCGGACAAGTCCGGAGACAACAGCAGCAGGCCCGCAACTGCCAATATGTACAATTTATTCCGCATATCTGTCAAATACTTGTCCGATGATTTCCGCCTTCTCCGGGAAGGCCTCCAGTAATTTCGATTTCAGTACATCCCTGTCATGCACATCTTTCTTCAGTACGGAGAAGATATTTGAACGGCTCATGCCCCTCTCTTCGAGATACCTGAAAATCTGTGGGTGGAACCAGAAATTCATGCCCGCAACCGGCATTGCCCCTCCGTACCTGTCGTGAAACATTGCATTCTGCATGTAATAGCCCCACATCTCACCGATTTCGCAATATCCCGCATCACTCTCGCCACCGGTTCCGTAGGTGACTCCTCCCGATGATACGAACGAGGTCAATATGAACTTGATATATTTGTCCCAGTAGTCTTTCCCTGCCTGGGCGAAGTGACTTGCATGCGCCATCTCGTGGCAGGTCTCGGAATAAATTCCTGCGTAGGTGTCCCTGTCTCCCAGGCCCAATGTGATATCCGGAAGGAAGACCTTGATCAAGCCGGCATATTCTCCAAGGAAAGACCTGATGAGCCCGTTGTCTATCACCGCTCCCTGGCGCATCATTACCGCACTGCTGGCCTTAGCATTCTTGAATATCCAGATTCTCAGATTCTTGGGAGGCCGTGCAATGTTCATGTCATCCTGGCTGCATCGTGTGATATAATCATAGGCCGCATTGTTCACGACGCATCTTCTCCACAATTTGCCGTCCGACTTGTCTGTCACGGTGACATCAATCCCGGATGACTCCCCTTTGCCGAGAGTGGACATTGACGCCGGTATGATCACTTTGTTGAATCCTATTGCGAATCCTTCCTTGTTCTTGAACATCAGCCGGTAACGTGGATTTGCCGAGTATTTTTTGTTGATCTTGTAATATCCGTCCCTGTCAGTTTTGGCTGTTCCGAATTTTACGAATACATTGCAGACCACGGTCACTCCGGCTACCCCGAACGGCTGCCCTCCGTTGGCATCCGGATCCACGATTGTGATTCTTCCCTCCGGCTGCTCTGCGCTTCCTTTGGTGACTCCTTCAAGCAAATCTTCGTTCCCGGTCAGCCTGAATGACTCCATCTCCACGGCATCCCAGTCGATGCCGTCATCCGATTTCGTGCCCGTTTCCGGGATGTAGCAGTCATCCAGGATCTCATGTGTGATTCCTTCCGGTATTTCCGAACCGTGCGGGAGTACTGCATACTGCCAAGTGATTTCTTCTTCCCCTATCTCAGGATCATGATAGTAATCTCCATCCTTGACTATCTGATAATCAAGAGGATGGTCCATCAGGTCATATCCCGCATCGATTAGTTTCTGGTACTCTGCCTCGGTCTTCGGAAGGAATCTGACATATACGTCTGTAGGCGTAACGTCCACTCGTCCGGCCTTGGTCGGATACAGGCTCTCAATTGCCTTGGTGACATTCTTTACGGAGTACGGGTCATCGAGTTTACGGCCCAGTACAATCATCTCGTGAGAAAGGGCGTCTCCGGTGGATTCGTCTTCCGGAATCATCCCGATTCCATCTTCGGAACATCCCGCCAGCAGTATTGCGGCAAGACAATAAATATTCTTCAGCAATCTTCTCATAGTGCGTACAGTTTTATTTCAACTGCAAAGTAAGGAACCGTTATCCGTGTTCAGAAAATGAAATCGTATAAATTGAAAAATCGGTCCTATTGTTATTCCAACGCGGTTTTTCTATCTTTGTAACTCAATAGAAACACGAATTATGACTACATTCCACAAGATTTTCTCATTATCCGTTGCTTTATTTCTCGGCACTCTGACTGTCCATGGACAGGATTTTCAGGAGAGACTGAAGGCGGACTACAACATTGCCGCAGGCATCTATCATCCTTATCATCATGGTGATCTCACCGACACGAAGGCTCCTGCCGGCTACAAGCCTTTCTATATTTCCCATTTCGGGCGCCACGGGTCCCGCTATCATGCTTCGCTGGATTATTTCGCCACCGGGACTAACGGCCTGATTGCTGCCAAGGAGGCCGGAATCCTGACGGAAACCGGGCTGGAACTGTATGACGGATTCATGCAGGTCGTCGAGGAACACAAGGGCATGGAAGGAGAGCTTGCGCCGCTTGGAGCATTGGAACACAAGGCAATAGCTGCACGCATGTACAGGCGTTTCCCGTCCGTGTTCAGTTCCCGCAGCAGGAATGAAGTGGAATGTGTAGCCAGTACAATAAGACGTTGCATGATGAGCATGGCCAATTTCTCGGAGAGCTTGAATGACATGAATCCGGATCTGGATTTCACGTTCCTGACAGGAGACAAGTATTTTGCCTATATCATGAAACCGTCCGTGGACAAAACCATAAGCCGCAAGGTCCGTGTCCGGGAGGATTCGGTAAGAAAGGCAGACTGCGGCTATGACAAACTTTTCGACAAACTTTTCACTGACAAGCAGAAGGCCAAGGAACTCATCAAGAAGCGTCAGGATTTCGTCAATTCGGTCTATATGGTCGGCTCCATCTGCCTCGACCTGGACTATCTGGGTTTGGATATACTCAAATATATTGACATTGAAGAACTTGCGCCTCAGGTATATGTGCGTTCCGACAGGTTGTACGGGGAGTGTTGCAATTCTGCTGAATATGGAGATGTCAGCAACTGTGCCGCGGATGACTTGCTTGCAGACTTTATAGCTAAGGCCGATGCCGCTCTCGAAGACGGGAGTCGTCGTGCAGCTGACCTGCGTTTCGGCCATGATACCGGACTGATGCCGCTGATGGGACTCATGGGAGTGAAAGAGCTTGCTGTTCAATACAATATGGTAGGCGCCCACGAGCATTGGTTTACCTATGACATCGTGCCGATGGGTTCGAATTTCCAGATGATATTCTATCGCAACAGGAAGGGTAACGTGCTGGTGAAAATGCTTTACAATGAGCAGGAGACAAATATTCCGGCTCTGGCTCCGGCCGAAGGTCCTTATTACAGCTGGCCTGAACTCAGGGAGTATCTCAATTCCAAAGTGGAGGCGGCAAGAGCTTTCAATGCCGCTTTCAATGCCGGGAAGAACTGATTATTATTAGGAACGGATATGAAAATTGTATTTCTTGACGCATCGACAGTGGGGGACACCCCTCTCGACTGCATTGAAAGCCTCGGCGAACTTGTTTGCTGGCCTACATCCACACCGGAGGAGGCACTGCAGCGCGTGATTGACTGCAATGTTTTGATAATCAATAAGGTCAAAGTGACCAAAGAACTTCTCGATGCAGCTCCGTCCCTGCAGCTCGTATGCGAGGCCGCGACGGGGGTGAACAATATAGACCTCGACGCCTGTCGTGAAAGGGGAATCCCTGTGCGCAACGTGGCCGGTTATTCCACCAATTCAGTCGTACAGGCAACCTTCATGCATATCCTTTCACTTCTCGGCAACGCTCCTTATTTCGACAATGCCGTGAAGTCCGGTTCATATTCAGCCTCTCCGATATTCACGGACGTGTCCCGGCCGTTTGTGGAGATTCGCGGAAAACGCATGGGGATTATAGGAATGGGAGCCATTGGCACAGGCGTGGCGAGAGTCGCCGAGGCATTCGGAATGGAGATTGTCTATTATTCGACATCAGGCACCGGACATTGCACCGAGTGGCCGAGCATTTCCCTTGAAGAACTCATGCGCACTTCGGATGTCATTTCCATACATGCCCCGTACAATGAGAGGACTGCAGGCCTTATAGGTCTGGAGCAATTGAAAATGATGAAGCCGTCGGCCGTCATAGTGAATATGGGGCGCGGCGGCATCATCGTCGAAAAGGATCTTGCAGAGGTCGTGGATGAAGGCCTGATAGGCGGAGCTGCCCTCGATGTGTTCGAGAAGGAACCTGTCCCGGCGGGCAGTCCGCTGCTCCATACACGTCATCCTGAACTTCTTCGTTTCACCCCTCACACTGCCTGGGCAAGTGTGGAGGCGAGGAAACGTCTTGTGTCGGCAATTGCCGGGAATATACGTGATTCTATTCCCACTCGATAGTGGCAGGCGGTTTTGAAGAGATATCGTAAACTACGCGGTTCACTCCGCGGACCTTGTTTATTATCTCGTCGCTGACTTTTGCGAGGAAGTCATAAGGGAAATGGAACCAGTCGGCTGTCATAGCGTCGGTGGATACCACGGCGCGCAGTGCGACAGGGTTCTCGTATGTCCTTTCGTCTCCCATCACTCCGACGCTCTTGACAGGGAGCAGGATTACGCCTGCCTGCCAGATTGCATCATAGAGATTGGTGGCCATGACTCTCGGGTCGGATGCTGAAGGGAATCCCATACCGGTGCAGTCGTAGTTGCGGAGCCCTTTGATATATATGTCGTCAGCCTCGCGGAGTACCCTGAGTTTCTCCTCGGTCACATCACCGATAATGCGGATTGCGAGGGACGGGCCAGGGAAAGGATGCCTTCCTACGAGTTCCTCCTTGATTCCTAGCGAACGTCCTACTCTGCGGACTTCGTCCTTGAACAGCATCTTGAGAGGTTCAACAACTTTCAGGTTCATCTTCTCCGGAAGACCTCCCACATTGTGGTGCGACTTGATCTTGGAGGCAATGCCCGGTATGCCGGCTGACTCTATCACGTCCGGGTAAATGGTGCCCTGGGCGAGCCATTTGGCGTTTTCAATGGTCCTGGCATATTTGTCGAAAGTCTCGACGAAGAGTCTTCCGATTATCTTTCTCTTGGCTTCAGGCTCGGTCACACCTGCCAGCTGGCTGATGAATTCTTTCGAGGCGTCGGCTCCTATTACATTGAGCCCCATGTCCTTGTAAGATTCCATCACATCCTCGAACTCATTCTTGCGGAGAAGCCCGTTGTTCACGAAGATACAGGTGAGATTGTGTCCGATGGCCTTGTTCAGGAGGACGGCAGCCACTGTGGAATCCACTCCGCCGCTGAGTCCGAGAATCACGCGGTCGTCTCCGACCTGGGCCCTGAGCTCTGCAACCGTGGTTTCAATGAATGAGGCCGGGGTCCAGTCGCCTTTGCATCCGCAGATTCCGAATGCGAAATTCGCGAGGATTTTGGAGCCTTCGGTGCTGTGGAATACCTCCGGATGGAACTGAACGGCATAAGTCGGCTCGTTCCTGAAATGGAAAGCCGCGTTCACTACATCGTCCGTGGATGCGATTACCTCAGCATCTTCAGGAATTGCGGAAATTGTGTCGCCGTGGGACATCCATACCTGGGAATGTGCCGATACACCCTGAAGGAGAGCCGAATCAGGATTGACAACATTTAGCATTGCCCTGCCGTATTCCCTTGCAAGGGAGCCTTCCACCTTTCCGCCGAATTTTGCGGCGAGGTATTGTGCTCCGTAGCAGATGCCGAGCAACGGAAGTTTTCCTTTCACGCCCTCGAGGTTTATCTGAGGCGCGTTCTCATCCCTCACAGAGCAAGGGCTTCCTGAGATTATCACTCCCTTGACGGCCGGATCAGGAGCCGGCATTTTGTTGTAAGGGTAGATTTCGCAGAAGACGTTGAGTTCCCTCAGGCGCCGGCCGATCAGCTGTGTCACCTGGGAACCTGCATCGAGAATGATGATTTTTTCTGTCATAGTTAGATTATTGTAGTGCAAAAATAATATAAAAAGTTCATTAAAACCGAAGAAATGCGTAATTTTGCAATTCTATATTTGGAAGAGAACTTATTTTATGGACGTTAGGAACATTGCGATCATTGCGCACGTTGACCACGGAAAGACTACACTCGTGGACCGCATGATTTATCAGGCACATCTTGTACGCCAGCCTGAAAATCTCGGAGAGTTGATTCTCGACAACAATGACATCGAGAGAGAAAGAGGTATCACAATTCTTGCGAAGAATGTATCTGTTGTATATAAAGGCGTAAAAATCAATATTATAGATACTCCGGGCCATAGCGATTTCGGCGGTGAAGTCGAGAGGGTGCTGAATATGGCGGACGGCGTGCTGCTCCTCGTGGACGCTTTTGAGGGATGTATGCCGCAGACCCGTTTCGTGCTCCAGAAGGCACTCCAGATGGGAAAGAAGCCTATCGTCGTGGTCAACAAGGTGGACAAGCCGAACTGCCGTCCTGACGAGGTCCAGGAGGAGGTCTTCGACCTGATGTTCTCCCTCAATGCCAATGAGGACCAGCTGGATTTCCGTACGATTTTCGGAAGTGCGAAGCAGGGATGGATGTCCAATGACTGGAAGAATCCGACCAATGACATAACGGCTCTTCTGGATGCCATACTTGAGGTTATTCCTGCTCCTGCTGAGAACGAGGGTACGCCGCAGATGCTCATTTCCTCACTCGAATATTCCCCTTATGTCGGAAGAATCGCCGTGGGAAGAGTAACGAGAGGTTCTCTTTCAGCAGGCATGAACGTGAGTCTCTGCAAGAGATATGACCGCGTGGAGAAACAGAAAATCAAGCAGATACTCATATTTGACGGACTTGGCAAGAAAGAAGTCCAGACTGTACAGTGCGGTGATATTTGCGCCGTGGTGGGTATTGACGGATTCGAAATCGGCGACACGATTGCGGATTACGAGAATCCTGAGGCTCTCCCTCCGATTGCAGTGGACGAGCCGACCATGAGCATGCTCTTCACAATCAACAATTCCCCGTTCTTCGGCAAGGACGGCAAGTTCGTGACCTCGAGACATATCAAGGACCGTTTGGACAAGGAACTCGAGAAGAACCTGGCCCTGAGGGTGAAACCGGGCCTGAATGCCGATTCGTTCGTGGTTTACGGACGTGGAGTACTCCATCTTTCGGTGCTGATCGAGGAGATGAGAAGGGAAGGCTTCGAGCTTCAGGTAGGACAGCCAAAGGTATTGGACAAGACCATCAATGGTCAGAGGTGCGAGCCGATTGAGGAACTCAGCATCGAGGTTCCGGAGCAGTTTGTGGGCGCTGCCATCGAGATTTCCACCAGGAGGAAAGGCGCATTGATCCACATGGAGCCGAGAGGTGACAGGACTCTGCTGGAGTTCGAGATTCCTACCCGCGGTCTCATGGGACTGAGGAGCAATCTTCTCACTGCATCCCAGGGTGAGGCCGTGGTCGCACACCGTTTCAAGGATTATCAGCCTTACAAGGGAGATATTGAGCACAGGACGAACGGTTCCTTGGTTTCTCTTGAGACCGGTGAGGCCATAGCATATTCGATGAACAAGCTTCTGGACCGCGGACGCTTCTTCGTGGAGCCGGGCGAGGCCATATATGCAGGTGAGGTTGTGGGCGAACATACCCGTGACCGTGACCTGAACGTGAACATCTGCAAGACCAAAAAGCTGACGAATGTGCGTGCTGCGGGCAGTGACGAGAAAATTATTCTGCCTCCTGCAGTGAAGATGTCTTTGGAAGAAATGTTGGAGTATATCAATGAGGATGAATTAGTTGAGGCGACTCCACAGCATCTCAGGATTCGCAAGATTCTGCTTGATCCGATAGAAAGAAAAAGAAAAAGCGGAGAATCTGATTGATATTTCAAAGTTTTTTCTTACCTTTGCAT
Organism: Candidatus Cryptobacteroides sp.; assembly: GCA_051869955.1. Classification (GTDB taxonomy): domain Bacteria; phylum Bacteroidota; class Bacteroidia; order Bacteroidales; family UBA932; genus Cryptobacteroides. The sequence continues at coordinate 12,487 of JBJEBJ010000002.1, read as the reverse complement.
CCCCTAATCTGTTTGCGGGCAATGAAAGATGACTTTATCATACCTTTGAATGGACTGAAACCGGGGAAGACTTCGTTCGGCTGGAGAGTCGGAGCAGAGTTCTTCAGACAGTTTGAGAACAAGGATATAAGGGCTGCTGAGATTTCGGTCGATGCGGTTGTCGAGAAATCGGGAACTTATCTCGGAATCGACGCGGTGATGAAGGGGGTCGTGACAGTGCCATGTGACAGATGTGGTGACGATGTGGAACTTCCGGTGAACGCGGACATACTGCTCAGCGTGAAGTTCGGTTCTGAACCGGTGACCGAGGAGGAGATTGTGGTGAGTGAAGGACGTGAGACGGTATATCTTCCCGATGATGGCGCTGACATGGACATGAGCCAGACGATTTACGATTTTGCCTGTCTGTCTCTGCCGATGCAGAAGGTTCACGGGGAAGGCGGTTGCAATCCGGATGCCCTGAGGTATCTTTCGGGATCAGAGGATGCGGCGGACAATGCAGGAGAAAGGGGGGATGAGAACAATCCTTTTGCAGTGCTCAAGGGATTGTACGAGAATTGACGAGCACATAAGGAATTGATTATAGTATTAAAAGTATATAACAATGGCACATCCGAAACACAAACTTTCAAAGCAAAGAAGGGACAAGAGAAGGACACACGACTTCGCTGCAGTTCCTACACTCGCGACTTGCCCTAATTGCGGTGCTACAGTAATGTATCACAGAGTATGTCCAGAGTGCGGCTATTATAGAGGCCGTCAGATTATTGAGAAAAAGGTAGCTGAATAAGCCCTTTTTCCCTAAATGGTCCCGTAGTTCAACGGATAGAACGGAAGTTTCCTAAACTTTAAATAGTGGTTCGATTCCACTCGGGACTACTCGGAACAGAGGCCGACCCCCACAGGGGCCGGTTTCTTTAGTATAATATATTGATTATCCGCAATTCATGCAGCAATAATAAATCAGAATATTGTCAACTCGAGCGTAATATTGTCAACTCGAGCGTAGTCGAGAGATCTCTCCACGCGCTTCGCTTGGTCGAGATGACAGTTCGGACAGTGAACAATGGGAGCACTCTTGAAGGCCCTGCAAGAGTGTGGCCGGCCGCGGCCTCATGAGCGGCTCCCGAAGGAACGCAGTTCCGAAGGTTGGATGGAGCGAAGCGCAACTCTGGCAGGGTCTTCCGACAACTATACGCGATAATTCCTCATGCAAAACGTTGCATAAATCACGCTTAAGATGTAAATTTGAAGACGTGTACCTGAAATATAAAATTTGCAACATAAAATATGAAACACTCATTCATCATTTCCATGGCGGCATCCTTTGCACTTGCCGCCTGCGCACATCAGAATGCCCCTGCGCTCATTCCGGCAGAAAACTTTGCAGACACACTTGATGGCAAGCCTGTCGCGCTCTATACCCTGAAAGGCGGGGACGTTACACTTCAGGTGACCAACTTCGGTGCCAGGGTCGTTTCCATCTTCACTCCGGACAAGGACGGAGCATACGAGGACATCGTCGTGGGCTACAACAATATACAGGACTATGTAACCCCTCCGGGAGAAAGATTCTTCGGAGCCTGTGTAGGCCCTGTGGCAAACCGCATCGGCAATGCCAGATTCCAGATAGATGACATTGTATATTCGACTCCGGCCAATGACAATGGGGTCAACACCCTCCACGGCGGCTACATCGGTCTTGACAATGTGGTCTGGGATGTCGTTTCAGCTGACGAATCGAGCATCGTGCTTCATTTCCTTCATCCTGACGGCCTCGAGGGATATCCTGGCAACAAGGACATAACCATGACTTACACGGTTACTCCTGACAGTGAGTTCAGGATTGACTACAAGGCAGTTACGGACAAGGCTACACCTATCAACATCTCCAACCATCCGTTCTTCTGCCTCCGTGGCGAGGCTAACGGCACGGTAGAGGACTACGTGATGTACATCAAGTCAAGCAGCTTCATTCCGATTGATTCGTTGAGCATCCCGACCGGCGAGATTGCCGACGTCACCGGTACTCCGTTCGATTTCCGCACCGCCCATGCAATAGGTGAAATGATAGGGGAGGATGACATCCAGCTCAAGAACGCAAGAGGATATGACCACAACTGGTGCATAGACCGTGAGACTGAAAACGACGTCGAACTCATGTGCACCGTCTATGACCCGCAGACCGGAAGACAGGTGGACGTGCTTTCTGACCAGCCCGGTATCCAGTTCTACAGCGGCAACTTCTTCAATGGCAAGTCCTGCGGCAAATACGGAAGACCTCTCGGATTCCGCAGTTCTCTTGCTCTCGAGACCCAGCATTATCCGGACTCCCCGAACAATCCTCAGTTCCCGTCAGTCCTGATAGAACCTGGCCAGACCTATACCCAGACTTGTATCTACAGATTTTCTGTACACAAATAATCTCTGCCTGCAGGCAGGATCGTGAAGGTGACTGATAGCGTGTTGCCTGACCCGTCAACGACTGTTACCGTGTGCGGCCCCGGCGTGGGCCGCATTCTGTATTGATGCATGAACCTGGTCTCACCGAGATACTCATTGTCAAGATGCCAGAAAACAGTCGCGCCCCTGTCGTGGTGAGCCAGATTGAACACCATCTCTCCCGGACTGCCGTCAATCTGCCTCGGCAGGGAAATGACACTCCCGTTTTCCGGATAGATGAACTCCATCCGGGCCAGAATCTCTTCATTTCCAGAGGAATATGCCCCATTATCATGATTGCCGTATGGATAGTCGGGATGCTTCTGGCAGTAGTACCATTCCATTGCCGGAGGCAGCCTGAAGAAATCCTTTCCTCCGGACCTGTGATGATAAGGGCATGTGCGGCATCTTGCCCCTGCTTCAGGTACAGACAGGGTGTCGATGTCATGACAATATGGCCCGGCAGGAAATCCTGATAGCCGGCAAGTCCCGATTATTGTCCCGTCTCCCGGCATCGGCTCCTGAAACCAGCCTGATTCAGAGACATATACGGAATAGTTTTCCTCGTCCGGTGCTGGGGATTTCTCAGGCAGTACACTGAAAATATCGAATAATGCAGGGCCTGCGGTGCGGGCTCCGATGAGCCCGGGGGCGGCAGCGCCTCCGGCGTTGCCCGCCCAGACCCCGACGGCATACCGCGGGGTCACACCGCATGCCCACCCGTCACGGAATCCGTAGCTCGTCCCTGTCTTCCAGGCCGTCTTACGAACTGAGCTGAGTATATGCCAGTCAATCTCATCCGGACGGTTCACTTCGCTCATTGCCTTGAACGTGTACCATAGTGCCGACTTGTCCCGGAGCGGAAATGCCGCTCTTCCGGTGCTCCGTGCTATGGAACCCTCCTGCCCGTAGATATACATTCTTGCCATCTCCGCGTACAATGCTGTTACCTCGTCCAACCGGCATTCCGCCCCGCCGAGAATCAGCGACAGACCATAATCCGAAGCGCTTCTCGTGACGCTACTTAGACCACATTCCTGGAGTACCTGCCTGAACGCTTCGATGCCGTATTCTTTCAGGATATGGACGGAAGGAACATTCAGGGACCGGCTCAAAGCCTCGTCTGCGTGAACAGCCCCGTCATAGGACAAATTGAAATTCTGAGGGGCGAACCCGTTGATATTCACAGGAGTATCAGCAACTAAACTATAGGGCAGAATCTTTCCATCCTGCAACGCAGCACAATACAGGACCGGCTTCAGGATGCTCCCTGAACTCCTCGGTGAGCAGGCTATGTCCACATTCACTCCCGGACGCTTCCTGTAAAATGAGGAATTGCCGCAATATGCCAGCACTTCACCTGTCCTGACATCCATGACAACCGCAGCCATGTCATTGATTCCCTCGCGGGACAATACATCGCTGTGCCTGTCGACGATTTCCTGGACGAGTCTCTGCAGATTGATGTCAATCGATGTTATGATTGCATCCCGCCTCTGCCCGGAGGCAAGACGGTCGACAAGTTGCGGTGAATACGACGGCAATGCTGCAGGAGCCTCAGGCAAAGGCTCGGAACAAGCCAGTTCACAATCACTCCGGCTCATTTCTCCCTGCATTTCCAGCCTGTGCAGCAACCTGTTACGTTTCTCCATCAGCTTTCCCCGGTTCTTGCCCGGACGTATGCTTGACGGAGAATTCGGGAGTACGGCAAGTGTGGCAGCCTCTGCCCAGCTCAATTCTCCGGCCGGCCTTCCGAAATATCTCCATGAAGCCGCCTCGATTCCCACCACGTTGCCTCCGAAAGGAGCATGAGCGGCGTACAGGGCCAGAATCTCGTCCTTGGAACATCTCAGTTCGAGCCTTGTTGCCAATATTGCCTCGACAATCTTCTGCCACATTGTCCTTTCGCGCCCTCTCGACATCCGTATCACCTGCATTGTCAGAGTACTTCCTCCGCTTACAATATGTCCGGCCCTGGCATTGGCGACAGCCGACCTCACCACGGATACGGGATTGACTCCTCCGTGAAACCGGAACCATCTGTCTTCGAACAAGATAAGGGCCTTTTCATATTTTTCGGGGATGCTGTCTCCCGGAGGAAATCTCCATTGCCCGTCCGACGCAGTCCTCGCTCCGAGAAGTTCCCCGTTGCGGTCCAGCACGACAGATGACCAGACCGTGCCGTCGAACAAGTCACGCGGCAGGCAGAACATATACCATACCGACAATGCCGACGCCACGGCCCATAGCCCGAAAGCGAGATATTTCCTTATCTTGTCACCGAACATTTTCCTGAAGCAGTGCAGGCGAACACGTTTGTGTCATACATATCCTCGCAACTTATAGAAGGCAGGACATATTCACCTTCGTATGCTGCCCTCACACGTACCCGGAATTCTTTCCTGCCGCCCTGAGGCAGAGAGAAATAGAAAATGCTCCGGTCGTCCCTGATATCAATCCTGTCATATTGTGCCGTTACTGCAGTATTTTCCGTTCTCCTGTCCACTATCTCCCAGCCAGACGGAATACGGTAGGTCAATGCCAGATTGTCTGATCCGGAGACTGGACTCAGGTTCGAAACCTTGATTACGGCCGTGAAGACCGTGCCCTGCCTGAGAGACTCAGGGAAAATTTCCTCCCCGTCCGCTCCGGAATATCTTACCTCGATTCCGAGATTTCCGGACCTTGCCGGAACCGGAGTCCCGGCAGGAATCCTCGCTGCCGAGGTGAGACGGACATAGACCGGTCCGGATGAATTGTTCTTCATGCAGGTCTCACCGGATTCCGGATCTATCAGATTATATATCAGCCCGTTCTGCACTGAACTTTCCTTCGAATTGGTCGCAGTTACGTCAATCTTTCCTCCTGTCACCTTCTTGCCCAGCGCATTGAACGCTTTGGCTGCAAAGGCTGACTCCTGGGTGGAAAGAGACCAGATTCCGTCTTCCGTGCAGACCCCTGCGGCATATCTCACGGCTTCCGCCACATTTCCGCAGAGTGACAATGCCTCGAGAGCTATTGCCTTGTCCCTGAATGGGCTGCAGTATGTCCTTCCGCCGATTCTCCCGACATCGGACGAAGTGGAAAGGGATGCCATGATTTCTTCCCCGACGGACTTCCTGCCGCAGATGCAATATGCAGAAGCCAGCATCATTGAACCCTGCCAGCTCAGTTTTCCGCTCATCTTCAGGCGGTTCATGGCCGCCTCGTCCGGATTGCCGGAGAGTCCGAGAGAGAAAAGCCTGTATGCCTGGGCGAGGTCGTCGAATTCGTACGGCTTCGATGTCTTGAAATTCTGTGAACAACGTTTCTGGTAATTGACAAGATTGAGTATCACATCGTTCCCGACAGTGAATCCTTCGTTTCTCGCCGTGACGAGGAACTCCAACGCCATTGAAGACACCCATTCGTCGCTTGCGGAAGCTCCTGGCCAGCAGGCGATTCCTCCATCGGCTCTCTGCCGCGAATACAATGTGCCGAGCAATTCGGGGATCATCTTCATGGCAATCTCCCTGTTTTCGTCGGACAGCTCCTTCAGGGAATACAGTATGCTGATTCCTGCCGCGCATACCTGTTCAGAGCAAGAATGCGGATAATTCATGAAGAAACCGAACATTGCATTCCAGTCAATGGAAGGATGGCCGCAGGCCTCTGCCCATACACGGTCCTCTCCGTTTTCCTTGAAAGGATTGAAGCTGAACACTTTGCTTTCGCCCGGCTGTAGCACGGCGGAAGAACTCGTGATGACCTGCGGGGAGGAATTGCTTACCTCGAGATAGATTGTTTCAATCATCCTGTGACCTCCTCCTTCCGCCGTAACTGTCACCTGTGACATCCCGGACACATCTCCCGAAACCATCTCAAACCTGACCATTCCGTCTTTCTTTCCCGCCATTGAAATTGTCCTTGTCCCGCTCCCGGAAATCTTCAAAGGTCCTTTGCATGAGGCAGTTACCTTCACTTCTTCAATGTTGCCATCCATCACCATCACGTTTACCGGGAGCGTGATTTTCTCCCCGCAATCGGCTTTTCTCGGCAATGTCGGCAGAATCATCAGCGGCGATGTCACGGGGACGGTCTTGTCCGCATTTCCGTATGCCCTGCCGTTGCCGGCAACCACCATCACCCTTACACTACCCACGTACATCGGCAGCTTTATCCTGTGACTTGCTGAACCGGACTTGAGCGTGAACGGTCCGAGGAACCTGACCACCGGATTGAACCGGTTCTCTTTTCTCGCCCCTTTCACATACCCTTCGTCTCCTCCGATGCTGAACATTCCTTTCATGACGCCTCCGAAAGACTGGAATACATTGTCATACATATCCCAAGTCCTGACTCCGAGCGCCTCTCTACGGTATATCGCGCTCCACGGATCAGGAGTGCGGAATGCCGTCAGGTCCAGCAGTCCCTCGTCAACAATGGCCAGAGTGTAAGACATCGGGCGGCCTTTCTTTTCACTGACTTTCACTGTGAATGCCTCCTCCGGATGAAGTCTGTCAGGCATGACAATCACCGGCTCCAGATGTGAATCCGGATTTTCCACAGTCAGCGGAGTCACTCCGTACATCCTGATTGGCAGGTCATTGGCAGCATTGCCGTAAGGCTGGACCAGAGTGATGTGGACATATATGTTCGGGGACATTTCCTCCGTGACCCTGAATTTCCACGGCGTATCCTCCGACGGCTGTGTCCTGACCCATTCGCTTCTGAGCACGCCCCGTCCGTTCTCTATTGAAACCAGCGCCCGTCCGTTTTCTGAGGCAGGTATGAACACTGTCACCTCTTCCCCGGCCCGGCAGACCTTCTTGTCCAATGAGAATGCGAGCATTGCCGGAGCATCAGGATCTTTCCTGTCAGCACGCCCCCTGTAAGCCGGCCAGTCCGCATAGAAAATTCCTCCGGAACAATGTCCGCTGTCCAGGTCCTTGACATAAATGAGATATCTTCCCCATTGGTTGTCCTCGGCCCGGAAAGGAATCTTGAGGTCGCAGTTTCCGGAAATCATTGTACCTGAGCTGACTGCGGTAGCTCCTGAACCATTGGTATATGAGTCCAAAGGCTCCCGCTCCGACTCCCACCACCAGCTCCATTTCAGCTTGAAGATGCGCCACTCTATCCTGTGCCCGGATTTGCGCTGTCCTTCTGCGTCAAGGACTGCCACGTCAATGACATTGTCCCTGCCCGTTTCAAGATAATCCGAAGGTAGCTTCACACCCACATATCCTCCGTAAGGCGAAAACAGCATGGTATGCACCACAATGCTCTCGTCACCACCTTCTTCGGCCACATAGCTGGCAATATCGGCTTCCAGCAATCCTGGAGCGCCTTCCGTCTCCGGCAATTTCACTGACAATTTTGCCGTTCCGTCCTGTCCGAACGTGGTCCTGTACAGTTCGCTTGTTACAGGAGCAAATGTCTCCGAAGGCAAGCTGAAGGAATAATCCCCGAATCCCGTGAACGGCTTGGTGTGCTTGCGCAATGTCATTTCCGCTCTTGTTTCGAGGTTAGAAGCTGCCGGCCCCGTAAGCCATTGTGCTTCAGTGGAAATATTTACAGTCTGTCCGGAATTGAGAATCTTTTCATTGATAGTTGTATTGATTTTCAGCCTGTTAGGCTTTATAGTCTCAATATGCAGGGATTTGTGGAACGAAGCTCCTCCCACCTTGAAGGCTGCGCTCCAGATTCCTGTAGGGCTGTCCTGTGAGGTAGCTATCCCGAATACGTAGAGGCCGTTGCTGCCGGTTGCTACCTTTTTAGCAAAGAACTGTCCTTCAGGAGAGTACAAGGATAATGTAGCCGGATGCCCATCCGGAATCCCGCCGTGGACCATGAGTGCCAGATGCAATGTATCCCCCGGTCTCCATACGCCGCGGTCTCCGTAGATGAACCCTTTCAGGCCTTTTTCGAGAATCTCCCCTCCTGTGTCGAATCTGCTGAGCGACTTCTCCGAGCCGTCGTTCACCTTGAGATATGTTGTTGATTCTCCTTTTCTTACCTTCACCGCGAATGGCCTTCCAGTACATTTTATTTCGGCAAGCCCGTCGGAAGAACTTCGTCCGGCCCCGACTTTCTGAAGCTGGTAATTATATGCCGTGATTTCCGCTCCGGAGACCGGTTCTGCTGAAACAATGTTGCTGACTGCGGCCCACAGAGAGGTGCATCCTCCATCGGAAACCCCTGAATATTTGGCTATTACACCGAGTTCAGAGAACATCAGGTTCCTCGACGGATAATCGTATGCCATATAATAGGATGGAGTCATCGGGTTCTCCCTGTCCTGCCAATTGTATAGCGACCAGTCGTATGAATTGTCATAATAATATGGCTCCGCAATATCCCAAACGGCATCTTCCTCCATGTCAGGAATCCCTTTGTCTGCCCTGACAAGGCCTTTGACGGATGATCTTGATCCTGAATGATATATATAGTAATCTTGCCTGAACGAAAGACGTACTCTGTACATGGCTCCGGGGTCCTTCTTGAACAATCCTGAAAGGTTGATGCTGTAATTTCCGGGTTTCTTCAGGTCCTGCCCCCGGCCTTCGAGTGACAATGTCGTCCTGTAAACAAGTCTTCCGGCTCGCCTGAGACAATATGAGCCGTCCATGTCGTTGTCCTGAAGGAAAGTAAGGATATTGTCCGGATAAATTTTTATTACGCTGATATCCACTGTATTGAGGTTCACTGCGCAGAATGGGAAAACGATGTTGTCCCCGTCAGGGAGGATATTGCCTTCGCGGGGTATCCAGACTTCCGGCTTCCTTGTATATCCGGAGACTGATGAACTCCACGCCTCTTCAATACGCTTTCCGGTGGAGCTGATGATTCCTGGCTCGATGCGTACCGAAGAAATGCGTGATTCCCCTTCGCCGAAGATTCTCAGCCTGTTGTCCTCGATTTTCATATTGGCCCCGTCCTCATTGACATCCGTCCCCGCGAGTCCTTTCAGGTTCTGTCCATGGTCCAACGGCTCTGAAAAGACGATGTCCACGTAACTGTTTTCACCATTCCCGGGGATGGCGTACATTGCCCTGAAATCACCGATTGCCGGGATAATCATTTCCGCAGGCGCGCATTCATTGAATCCGGTATTTCCGGGTACGAACCTGATGCGGAGCGTCCTGTCTTTTTCTCCAGCCTTGGGACGTCTCAATCCTCTGATAATGAATTCTATCCTTTCCCCTGAAGGGTTAGCTTCCGCTTCGAGATTTCCGCTTCCGTCATAGTCGAATGCGAGGAGTCCGGCAGGATTGTCAATATCGATTCTTTCGCTCAATGTCAATGTCCCTGATACAGATGCCTGGTCACTGTCCTGACTGCTTACAGATACGAATCCAGGTTCGATTGCAGCTTCTTTCTCTGCTGCAATGAACTGGAACTCAAATGTTTCGTGCTTTTTGTCCGTCATCGCAACCTGCCCGAGGGCGAATTCACAACGGTATTTTCTGCCCGGTTTCAGGCTTCCAGCCTCAGGGGTGAAGACGAGACGTTCAGGACTCTCCATGCGGGCCTGTCCTTTCAGCACCGGGGAAAACCGGAATAATCCATCGACAGTTCTTTGTATTTCAGAATCCGATCCGCTGATCCCTGCCGCAGGGGATGTCAGTTCAATCACTATGTCAGACGAGCCGGTTACCAGTCCTCCGGTATAGGCTTTTACATATTCAGCAAAACCGTCATCAGGATTGACCCGGCCGGTGCATCCCGCAATAATCGCGAGTGCGGACATCAATGATGCAAGACGTAAGTATAAATCCAGTTTCTTCATGATTCAATCCGATTTGTTCAATTCACAAATATAGCCTCTTTACATATATATTATATACGGATTGTCAGAAATTATCATGCCTCCCGCCGGTTGTGACAATTTGTCAGTGGCATGTCAATGGCACGCACATTGATTCATTCTCCGCGGCTCCGCCCATGATGCGGAACGGAATGAAAATAATTTAAAATTATAAAATCATGATTAAACCATTGGCAGACAGAGTGGTCATCGAGCCGAAAGAGGCCGAGACCAAGACAGCCTCAGGACTTTATATTCCTGACACGGCTAAAGAGAAACCTCAGCAGGGCAAGGTCCTCGCTTGCGGACCAGGCAAAACGGATGAACCTATGGAGGTTAAGGTAGGTGATGAAGTTCTTTATGGCAAATATGCCGGAACCGAAGTGACTGTGGATGACAAGAAACTTCTCATCGTGCGTCAGTCAGATATTCTTGCAATTCTTTAATTTTCAAACAGGAGGCTTATTATGGCAAAAGATATTAAATTCGATGTTGAGGTCCGTGCCAAGATGAAGGAAGGCGCAGATGCTCTTGCAGATGCAGTGAAGGTCACACTTGGTCCAAAGGGCCGCAATGTGGTGATTGACAAGAAATTCGGTGCTCCTCAGGTGACCAAGGATGGTGTTACCGTTGCCAAAGAGGTCGAGCTGAAGGACAGGTTCGCCAACATGGGCGCGCAGATGGTGAAGGAAGTTGCTTCCAAGACCAATGAGCAGGCCGGTGACGGTACCACCACTGCTACGGTTCTTGCACAGGCCATCATCAATGTCGGCCTGAAGAATGTCACTGCAGGTGCCAGCCCTATGGATCTCAAAAAGGGTATTGACAAGGCCGTGGCTGCAGTCGTTGCTGATCTCAAGGCCCAGAGCCAGCAGGTTGGCGAGGATTACTCCAAGGTTGAGCAGGTCGGTACTGTTTCAGCCAACAATGATGCAACCATCGGAAAGCTCATTGCTGATGCAATGTCAAAGGTGAAGAAAGACGGCGTTATCACCGTTGAGGAGGCCAAAGGCACTGAGACTGAGGTGAAAGTCGTTGAGGGAATGCAGTTTGACAGGGGATATATCTCTCCTTATTTCATGACTGATTCCGACAAGATGGAGGCAAGGCTCGACCAGCCGCTCATCCTCATCACCGACAAGAAGATTTCCACGATGAAGGACCTTCTTCCTGTCCTCGAGCCTATCGCAAGAGAGGGCAAATCTCTCCTTATCATCGCAGAAGATGTTGACGGTGAGGCTCTTACCACTCTCGTAGTGAACAGGCTCCGTGGCACTATCAAGGTTGCTGCAGTGAAGGCTCCGGGATTCGGCGACCGCCGCAAGGAAATGCTCCAGGACATTGCCATATTGACAGGTGCAACCCTTATCTCCGAGGAGAGGGGCTTTACTCTCGAGAACACTACTCCTGAGATGCTCGGAAAGGCTGAGAAAGTCACCATTACCAAGGAGAACACCACCATCGTGGGCGGTGCAGGATGCAAGGAGGACATTGCCGAGAGGGCTGACCTCATTAGGAAGCAGATTTCCACCACTACATCCGATTATGACAGGGAGAAGCTTCAGGAGCGTCTCGGAAAGCTCGCAGGCGGTGTTGCCGTACTTTATGTTGGCGCTACCACCGAGGTTGAGATGAAGGAGAAGAAGGACCGTGTCGAGGACGCCCTCAATGCCACCAGGGCTGCTGTCGAGGAAGGTTATCTTCCTGGAGGCGGAGTAGCATATATCCGTGCTGCAGAGGCCCTCAAGGGTCTCAAGGGTGAAAATGACGACGAGACAACCGGTATCCATATCGTGGCACGCGCCATCGAGGAGCCTCTCCGCCAGATTGCCAGAAATGCAGGCGTGGACGGCAGCGTGATTATCCAGAAGATCCGTGAAGGCAAGGGTGATTTCGGCTACAATGCACGTACAGACGAGTATGTGAACATGTTCGAGGCCGGAGTTATCGACCCTACCAAGGTTAGCCGCGTCGCTCTTGAGAATGCTGCATCCGTAGCCGGAATGTTCCTCACCACCGAGTGCGGAATCGTGGATGTCCCGGAACCGGCTCCGGCAGCTCCTGCAATGCCTGATGGCGGAATGATGTAATATCATATAATATTATATAGTGTTTGCCGCTTCCTCCCGGGGTTCCCCTGCAGGAAGCGGTTTTTTGTTACAAATTTTTTTCAATTCCGTAACTTCCGCATCCCGTGGAACTTAAAATGATACACGGCGGGATCCGGGCGCAATTTGCCTGTTCAAAAGGCAAAAA
>JBJEBJ010000001.1:0-4476 GCA_051869955.1 Candidatus Cryptobacteroides sp. | reverse complement strand
TTTTTGCCTTTTGAACAGGCAAATTGCGCCCGGATCCCGCCGTGTATCATTTTAAATTGCACGGGGTGCGGAAGTTACGGGAGCGGAATATATTTTAAGATTTCTCCACTCGCTGCGCTCTGTCGAAATGACAGGGAGGCTGCGCTCGGTCGAAATAACAGGGAGGCTCCGCTGGGCAGAATGACAGAACCTACTTCCCTATCTTGGCATAGATCTCGGAGACCTTGAAGAAACCTTTCGACTTGAAGAACTCGTGTGCCGGATGGTTGTCCTTGCCGGATTCCAAATATACGTCTTTCAGTCCACGTGAAGCAAACCAGCCGAGAGCTGCGTCAAGAAGAGCAGAACCGATGCCACGTCCACGGATATCCGGGTTCACCAATATGTCGCAGAGCACTCCGAAGTGTTCTCCTCCATCCTCTGAGTCTTCCAGGACGCAGAAACCGGCTAAAGTTCCGTCCGGAAGAATAGCCTTGAAGACCGCCATGTCATCCGAAGATATATGCTCCTTTATATATATAAGCCACAGGTCGCGGCTTTCCCGGACTACTGACGGAACATATTTCTCCCCGTCGAAGGTAAGCTTGCCGACGCCCATCTGGACTTCTCCGTGGGAGATGTAGCCGCTGTGAGTCTCGAGATTGGCATAGAACATTTGCATCAGGGACTCGGCATCGTCCGGAATGGCGGGGATTATTTTTATTTCGCTGTTTTTCATTGTTTTATCAGTATAATTTCAAAATACTTGGTGATGCTTCGCAGAAGATTTCTCGTTCGCTTACAGGTATTTCCTGACCTTGTCATACAGCTGCTGGGCGGTCTTGGCGAACACGAGCAGGAATCCGAATATCGTAACCCCGAACACCACAGCCACTACCAAAGCGGCAAACCTGCTGGTCTCGAAACCGAAATAGGTCAGGAACGGCATCTCGGAATTCTGGAAAAACAATTCGAAAGTCGAAGCCACGGAAATCAGTGCGAGGATGAAATTCAGCATAAAATCCGAACCCATCGCCTTATAGTCACTCAGGTTGTGCAAACTGCTGTCCACCATATCCATCATCTCATTCAGTTTGTCCATATCCTCGTCAAGCTGGAGCCTGCGCGAAGTCCTATCGAACATCACCTTGTGCGATGTGAACTTGTAATATTTCACGACGTCCAAAAGCATGACAACCTGAGAAAGCCTGATACTGAGCCTCGCATTCCTGCCTATCAGTTCGTATGCGGATTCCTTTCCGGCGGACAATGTGGAATTGATAAGTTCCTCCCTGACCAGTCCTATGACATATTTCTTGGCCAGAACCATCTGGAGAATCATCAGGTACTCAGGCCAGGAAACGTGATATATGGCTCTTTCCTCAAGATGCTCGGCCCATTTCACACCCTTCTCCTTCCCGGAACGAGATGTTGTTTTGTCATCCGGATCATCCCCACCTCCCCTGCGTCCGTATGTGCCGAGAACCATGCAAAGCCTGTGATTGGCGAGCACAAGGTCATCTGTATCAATGGCAATGTTCTCTCCGCACACCTCGTCAAATGCTTCCGGGTCACGGTACGGCCACTCCTCCGGATAGAGAGACATCAGGCCTATGAGCTCGTTCTTGTGGCAATTGTGGATATGCGCCACTATCTGTCCTTCCGTCAGAGGCTTCTTACGGTCTTTACTGAAATAATCCTCCCCCGTCTCAGGGTCAGGATGCATCACATCCTCCCACAGGTCCACCATCGCATAATGATTATCCGAGGAGGAATCGATTTTCATTTCCGCAATCCTTCTTTTATTGAGGAGCAGTTCCTTCTTGTCAACGGAAAGATCGAATTCCGAACAATGGGAATAGATGAATCTCTTGTATCGAGTAGTAATCTCGTCAAAGGTCATCCCCTTGCCGAAAAAATCCAGGTCAATCCCCTTGTCGAGAGGATTGCCGTGGATATCAAAATGGAAATCAGTAATCATGAATCCTGTCTCCAGATTGATGTCAGTCTTCTTTCCGGAACCTTTATTGCCGGCATCTTTGGCCTTGCTCCAGAATTCGGCCCCGAGATAAGTGGAAAGGAGAGTGATGATATGATCGGTCGTTGCAGGACGAGAGAGAATTCCCTGATACCCGTTGAAAAGGAATCGGTATGTCAATGAAACCGTATGGCCGAAGAAGAGCGACATTTCGACATTGACATGGCAATGCATGATTATCGGAGTGATATCCTCTTCCCCGGACGGATTCAGGTCCATCTCAAAATCGAATCCCCTGAGGGAGAACCTGCGGACACTTCTCTCATCCGGTGCATCAGCATCATTTTCGGGCAATACAAATATCTGTGATTCAATGGCATTGTCCATCGGGGCGATTGGTATGCCGAGGGCGTCCGCTTTCTCGATATAGATGTTTTGTTTCGCGTCGAAAAGCATATCCTCACCTTCGGGAAGAGACTTCTTGTACTTTTCAGGAATCTTGAATTTCTTCTCGGACCTTATGGAAAATGTCTGGATGAACACCGCGGAGAAACCAGGGAACTCAAGTCCATGGTCCGGTACATATACTGCCGGTTCTGAATTGCTCATAAGAAATAATGTTTGATTCTGCAATGTAGCAATTATTCTGGATATTTCAATGAGGGCTCACCCACTGAAAGAACAGAAGCCGCGGACTGAAAGTATCAAATTCAGAAAAGTCCCGGAAAAACCAGAAGAAGTACAGGAAGATAGTCCTTCAGGGAGACGCGCATGCTCTCCAGAACTTTCTGGATGTCACGTTTTACCTTGCGTGGAGTGACGCCATATCTTTCCGCTATTTCATTGTAGGTCAACCCTTCGAAGCGACTCGCAAGGAATATTTTCCGGGTCAGGTCCGGCATGGTCTTCATGAAATTCCGGAAAATCTCCTGGACCTCGTCACGGAACAGGAAGGAAATGCTTTCCTCCGAGAGGATGTCGGCCTCCATCTCCACCGCACGGGCTGCTCCGGAATTGATGTCCCCCTCGACACGCATGCTTACTGCCTTGTCCCTCATATAGTTTATGGAGCGGTTGCGGACGGTCTGCAATATATAAGCCTCGGGAAGGGATTTCAGTTCAATATGGTCGCGACCGTTCCAGAAAGCCGTAAAACTCTCTGTAACAATATCCTCAGCGGCCGCCCTGTCTCTGGTATAGGAACAGGCAATGGTGATGTACTTGTCCCTGAAACGGAGAAAGAGCCGGCCGAATTCTTCTGCACTTATCGAACTCGCCAACATCATAGTACAAATATACGAAATAAAAAGGAGAGCGGTATAAAAACCGCCCTCCCCCTTTATAAACAATTATAAAAAACCGTTATTTCACCACGAGTTCAGTCTTGTCGGATTTCTCGACAGTGAGGGTACCGGCATCAATGGCATTCTTCTGCGTCTGGGAAACATAGAGTTTTTCCAAGTTGCATATTACATTGCCATACCAGTCAGTCGCTTCTCTCTTAGCCTTCAGGATTGCAAGTTTCGGGCAGCCAGTGACATCTATTTCAGAACAGATCTCGTAATATGAGATATAGTACGACTCGCTGTTAACATTGATTTCAGTCAAGTTTTCGGAACTGATTGTCAATGATGCAGCCTCGAAATAATCGTATGCATACCTGCCACCGAGATAGGTCTTGAAAACAGTTACAGGACAATTTCCGAGAACAGCTTCCTTCAACATTGATAATTCACTGATACTCAATGTCTGAAGTTTGGCACAATTGTCAAGGTCCAGAGTCGTGACATTGAGCCTCCTCAAGTTCAGGCTCTCAAGGGCCGGGAAGTTGTTCAATCCGTCAATCACCTTGACATTCAATGCACTCCAGCTGGAAGGGGAAATGTCAAGTGTAGTCCCGGTCATACCAGGCTCCAGCAATTCACATTCGGTGCTTGAATCCGATGCCAGAATCCATCCTTTCTTCACAAGTTCCTGACGGAGAATCATATCCGTGATGTTGAAGAGAACAGCATTCGGATTCTGCTGCTTGACAGAAACCTGAAGCATAATCTTTCCGCCTGATATGAAATTCAGGTCAGCCACGCGGCTTGCAGCATTCTCCCCGAACGAAAGCTTTATTGTAGTCGGAGTGAGACCGTCGACGCCTTTCGTTCCTTCAGTCTGCGAGACAAGTGTCAGCCAGGACGGGAGGTCGAATGTGAAATCCACATTGGACTTTACAGTGAAAGTAACATCTCCAGCATTCAGACCGGTGTAAACCACTTTAGGAGTATCTGTAATGATGGCATCAAGCTGTGCCTGTGACACCTTTACGGTTGCGGATTTCCCCTTGCCGGAAAGAGTAATTTCAGTTGACCTGCCAATATAAGCCTCATTTGCATTGACATTGAAAGAAAGGACGGTTTTCCCGAACACTTCCTGACGGTCCACATATTCAATCCACTCTGAGCCTCCATCAGTGAAAACCGACTCAATCTCAGGCACATTGGTGTCAAGCTTGATCTTGAGGGAGGATT